>CAMYLH010000309.1 GCA_947259065.1 uncultured Desulfobacterales bacterium | reverse complement strand
TTTTTTCGGGTCGCCACCCACAGACCGTCCCGATTTTTATCGAATTTACTGACGAATTCGGAAAGTTCCCGGCCCACCTGAGTTTCAAAAGTGACATCAAACCCCCAATTTTCATAATAATAGACGGCATGAGATTCAATTATTTTCCCTACAACCCCCGGGTAATAACCAAGATAGTTGATGTCTTTCATTGTAGCCCCACTAAATACGGATAATATCGAGATGTTATCATCGTATATGCTTATGCTCCGCCTTACGGGCCTTTCGGACCCGGCAGCCGGCGCCGTTTCAAGGGGTCCAGCCACTGGGCGGCTCCAACCAGGGTTATCAAGGCGTCGTCAATGGCACCCAGGATCGGTATGCTATCCGGGAATAGGTCGATGGGGGAGATCAACCAGATAAATGCAATACCGGTGATGATGACTTTTCGAATCCATACGGCGATTTCATCAAAGAGCGATTCAATTTTGAAAATCGCCGGATAGGGCGCCAGGAAAAAGCCCCTTTCATCACCATAAAGCTCAAGAATCCGGTGCTCTCGCACCAGCCGGTGGGAAATAGCCTGAGCAATGCCGACGGCCGTCGGCGCATTCAGTTCTTGTTGTTTGCCGTATTCGCGCTGAACAATAGCCAGGACACCATCTTCGGTGATAAAGCCGTCTACCACTGCGCGTTTGGCTATTCTCAGGCTGCATTTAAACTCCAGGCGATCGTCGACGGTGTGCAGCCTGCTGAGTATATTTTGCTGCCCGATAATATGGCCGTATTTACTGTATTGCAAGAGGATTCCTGCCAGCATGGCGATAAATCCCAGGCCGAATAAAAGAGAAGGTCTCGGATCGTGTGATAGAGTTTGCAGGGCAGGGATGAGAAATGCCACCGTGACCAGTGCAAAGCGGCGGCCGGCTCTTTTCTGAGTAAAGGCGATGGAGGTAAAAAAGATCAGCAATAAAATGCCCGGATTGCGAAAGATGTCCTGAATCCAGATCGGCAAAATACTTCCAAAGCCGGCGCTGTCCTTCAGGCTGGTCACATAATCTTTGAGCTGCCCCAGCAGGCCGTAAGATGATTCAAGGGCCGGTGCCAGTCCCGCAATTCGACCGATAGCCAAGGTTACAGGGACAATCAGGAGGCAATGAAGGATGAGATTGATGCCTACGGGGCGGCCCAGCAGATAAATTTCCCAGCAAAACCCGGCCACAAGGAAAATCGCAAGCATACCGACAAAAATACCCTGGTTATAGGTAAAGTATTTATCTCCGTACCAGGGATCTTGACCCATCAGCGCGATTGCCGCGATGTAACACAAGGCTACGGCAATCCATTTCGGATCACCGATGCCGGCTATGCCCGCGGGCCGCTCTCCCTTGATTTGCCGATGGTTTTGACCGCTCGATGCCTGTAGTGGCGTATCATTCATAATTTTTTGGTTTTTTTGAGTTCCTGGATGAGGGATTCCAGTTTTTTTTGCAGGTCTTTTCGTTTTTGTTTATGATTTTGAATGATCTGTCGGCCTTCGATCCAGTGCCAACGATCAAGAATGTGGGTGTAGATGGACGCTCTCAATGCTTTTGACGCTTTCATATCGACAAGTTCTTCACTTTCACAAATATCCAGGCCGGGTGTTCATCTTCTTCGTAGCTGCCGAGTTTCCAGATCAGAACATACGATTTGGCCTGTTCCAGGCGCAATTTTTGATAGAGATCCGTTAAAGCGGTCTTCCTATCTTTCTTGGCATGGGCGTGTTGTCTCTGAGCATCCAATGCGTGGCAGGCGCGGTCAATGCTCTGTGCAATGGTTTCGGCCTCCTGACGATAAGCCTTTTTTGTTTGCGGCGTGAATGCTCGAATGCGGTCGGCAGCAGTCAGAAAAGCACGGGCAGAATAATAATTGGCAAAAGGATCTTCTGGAAAAGCGGTCAAATAAGACCGGGTTGAAGTTTTCAACACATGGATACGTCCGGCGTTGGATAGCAGCTCCCAGTAACGGTAATATACTTTTTGCCATATTTCCCTGTCTTTTTCCGGAATCTTCCCGAGGGCTGATTCCGCCACCTCGATGGCCTCGGTTAATTTGCCTTCCTGGAAAAAAAGCCGGTCGATTCTGATTAATACGCCAAGCCAAGGCTTGTCTCGGACATTGGCCGGTGTCGCCGCTTTGCTCATAATGGGGCCGCCGATACTCATAGGACCAAGAAAAACGAGAACCAGGAGCGCAGCAACCAAGGTGAGAAGGAGCAAACGCAATTTATCCGCGGAGGTGGATGCAGGAGGATTCAAGGCCAGTTCAATGGCCATGGGGTCATAGTCTTCTTCCCGGGCAATGGGTATCCTCTCATCTGCTTCGATGGTACCCGTTTTGGGTAAAAATCCGATAGACGCCTTGACATCTGTCTCAGACCGGATTTGAGCATCAGCGGGAAGACGTTTTGCAGGCAGCCGGGGTGTGTCTTGATCTGAGTTCATCGCAAAGTTTTATGTTTCACTGTAAATATTTCTACTTTTGTTCATTTTCTCAATCAAAATTACATCCTTTTAAAATTCGACCAAAATATTTTGCTCTGATAATATTACATAGTAGAAATATGAAGGATAGGAAAGATTTGTTCAATAGTCAAATCTTTTAAAGTATCAATAAACAGCCGCAAAAAAACCGGATTTGACGACTTCGGCAAGCAGGCAGATGAGTTTGAGGATGCCGGTGATAAGTCTATAATTTTGTCCGGCTGCGGCTTCCGAAACTGTGTTTCAAACAGGGGGAGAAGAATAAGATAGGCCTCTATCGGGTTTTATCTGACAGCATGTTGTCCGGAAATGAAGGTTTCAGATTGCAATTCCGTCCCGTCCGGGTTGCGGTCCTTGGGTCTTGCCCTGATGAAGCGGTAGTGCAGGCGGGACTTCATCTGCCGATTGCATTGAGTTTTGAGGCTGCAGCTCAACCCATCGGGTGCAGGGCTCGACCCCTTATCCCGAAAGAGGCTTTATTTTGAGGTCAATTCTTTGGCCTGAGGGACGTCATTATATTTATCATTAAATCTGCCATTCAGGAAGTAACGAACCTTATACGCTTTAGGCTCAATTTTGTTTCTAAGCATTACTTCAACAAGCTCCTCTTTAGAGTGCTTGCAGTAAGAGGCTATCTTGCAAGAGCGCATGGCTGAGCGACGGATGTTCTCACTTCGTGAACTGAGCAAGGCGGACTTGGCTTCGCAGCAGGCGATATACTCATCCACCAGCGCTTCAAGCTTGGCCTTCGTGTCCACGGCTGCTGAATTGTTACCCAGAGCCAGAACTGGACAGAGCATTGCGGCAAAAACAATTGCAAACATTACCATTCTTGTTTTTGTTCTCATCATGATCTCCTTTCATTAAGATGATGCCTCTTAATTGCTATGAGGTTAAACTATATCCTACGGGCCCCTCATCCACACGTTCAGGAACGCTCATTAGTTAACCTGATCCAGTTTAGCGGATTTCCTATGTTTCGCGCTGGTCTTCGGCCTGCTGCGGTTTGAATTTACATCGATCAATTAGATCACTTTGCATGATTGGTGCCAGGACGCTTAAAGCAGAAAGCAGTTATGGATATATGCCGGTAACGTTCTTAAATTGTGGGTCATTTTCATTTGAGCAGAACATTTCGAATTCAATGACCGACGCTCTTACGAACCTTCCAAACGAACGCGCATTCTATCTTGTCCTTGAAAATCAAATCGCGGAAGCTCAGCGTTTTCAGGAGGAGCGTCCACTTACGATTCTTACCTTGGATATTCAGGACTTCGCTGATTTTAATAGAATGTATGGATATTCCACCGGAGACAGCCTTTTGGCTTTTGCTTCCAGGATAATTGGAGATCAATTGCGTCAAATGGACTTTCTTTCTCGTTCGATGAGCGATGAGTTTTGGGTTGTGCTGCCGACGGCTTCAGACGAAATAACTAAGAAAATTGTTAAACGAATCGAGGCGGCATTTACCAAATCCGCTTTTGAAATCTCTAATACCGAGAAGTATTACGCAACAATGAACTTTGGATCGGCAACATTTTTGCGTGACGGTGAGACTACAAACCATCTATTGCAGAAAGCATTACTCAGGAAAAAACAATCAAAATCGGGGAATGAAAGCTCGGTGATAATGTTCCCACGGGAATACGTAAACTAAAACCAGACTTCTTTACAATAAAAAAAACGTCACAAACATAGTGTTTGCGGTGTTTTTTTATTGTCAGGACAATTGTGTTTACGGTTTGATAATTCCGCATTGAAACGTTTTAATATTTCTAAACTTTTTCCAGCGGACTTCGTTTTAAATATAGAGTCTTTGTTCGAATAGAATTTATGCAGACCGGCGAAAAACTTGGGCGTTACGAAATTATCCGAAAACTCGGCACCGGCGGGATGGGAGAAGTTTTTCTGGCGCACGACGATCAGCTCGATAGGGATGTTGCGCTCAAGGTATTGCTTGAAGAGTTTTGCCAGGACGAACAGCGCGTAAAGCGTTTTAAGTTTGAAGCGAAATCGGTTTCTGCATTGAACCATCCGGGTATCATTACGATTCACGAAATTGTTGAAGAGGATGGCAGACTTTTTCTTGCAATGGAGCACATAAAGGGTGCAACGCTGCGACGAAGAATGAAGGGCGGCGATCTGACTTTGTTTGACTGCGTGAGCATTGCGGAGCAAGTTGGCGATGCATTGGCAGCTGCTCACGATACTAATATCGTTCACCGTGACATTAAGCCTGAGAACATAATGATTCGAGAGGATGGTTATGCAAAAGTGCTTGATTTTGGACTCGCCAAACCCAAACTCATAAAAGGCTCCGGAACTGAAGACGAAACGATTCAGATGGTAAAAACGCAGCCCGGACTAGTGATGGGAAGCGTACGTTACATGTCGCCGGAACAGGCTCGAGGTAAAGAAACGGACGAGCGTACTGATATTTGGAGTTTGGGTGTCGTACTCTATGAAATGCTGACCGGGGAGAACCCTTTTGAAGGTGAAACAATCAGCGATTCATTGGCAGCCCTTATACACAAGGAACCTGAAATAGGCGGAAGCCTGCCGGGTGAGTTGAAAGACATTTTGAAAAAGTCGCTCAAAAAAGATTTAGACGAGCGATACGCCAATATGTCTGAGCTTGTTGAAGACTTAAAAAGAGTTCGTTTGAATATGGAACGTGATCTCGCGACCTTGAAAGCCGCAGATTTTACGAAAACGACAAGTTTGCCAAAGCAGGATACAAGCGAAAACAAAACACTCATTCATAAGACACTTTCAGCCGAGAATACTACCACCCTGAAGGTTAGCGGCGAGAATAAGACTCAAGTGAATACAATCACCCGCGGAAATGGGTTCAGAGTTTTTCCGTTGCTGATTATTGCTTTAGCCTCGACGCTCGTAGTTGGAGCATGGTTTTACATGCCTTCGTTAATCAGAACGGAAGCGATAAGCTTCGATTCGATACGGGTTTCTCAGTTAACCGATGATGGAAACGCTCGTGCGGCCGCAGTTTCGCCGGATGGAAAACTTGTAGCCTACATCAGTACCCAGGCAGGGAATCCGAAATTGCTATTGCGCCAGGTTGCTACTGGTAGCAATGTCGAAGTCGTGCCGCCGACTGAAAAATCGTTTATGCAGCCTGTGTTTTCTCCTGATGGACAGTTCATTTACTATGTGCTGCAGTCCAGGGGTTTCGGCAATCTTCACCGAGTTTCGACACTGGGAGGTGATAGCGAAGAACTAATTGCCGATATTGATTCACCGGTCGCGATTTCATCCGATGGACAGAGTCTTGCTTTTCTGCGCCACGACGCCAACGACGGAGGCGATACCGTGATCATCACCGACAGGGATGGCAAGGGCTCCAGAGAGGTTTTGAAAACTAAAGATCAAGGATTCAATAGTTTTAAAGATATCCTGTGGACCAACGACAACAAGAGACTTTTGATCGCGGGTCAGAAGACAACAACCGATCCTGATCAAGGTATGAGCTTAGTGATTGCTGATACGACTGACGGAACTTCCTCTGCTCCGGATACCCTCAAAGCCATAAATGATGGTGGATGGAATCTTGCGAAAGGTATCAAGTGGCTTAAAGATGATTCCGGCATCGTGTTTATTGGTATGAAGAGTATTGATCAGAATCGACAGATTTGGCATCTATCGTTTTCTGATGGAAAAGTTAAACCCGTCACAAATGATACGAGTGATTATGGCACGCTTGGGATTTCTGATGACGGTAAAACACTGATTGCTGACAAGGTCGATCGGATTGCGAGTCTGTCTTCATACCTTCCGGCGACCAAGGAAATTAAACAGGTTTTGCCGGAAAGCAAGAATTTTCTCGGTCACCTTGGTATTCACCAGTTACCCGATCGTCGACTGCTTTACACCAAACTTGAGGGAGATGAGGCAAATATATATCTCT
>CAMYLH010000308.1 GCA_947259065.1 uncultured Desulfobacterales bacterium | reverse complement strand
GGTGCCGGCCTGGCAGGATTGTCCTGCGCGCGCCGTTTGATGGAAGATGATAGTCCATTATCGTGCATGCCTTGCCGGAACAGCCTCCGCCGATGCCGGATCCAACAGTGCGGCCTGCTGCAGTGAGTCGCGGAATCTATGTCTGCGGCGAGTACGGCAGTGTTCCGGGGATCCAGTGGGCCCTGCTTTCCGGACGGCAGGCCGCTGAAGAGATTCTGAAAATGATGAATTCGAATCGTTAGAAGGTTAGCACTCCCGTGGATCAATAACCAGCCGGTCTGATCGAAAAAGAAATTTTGATTTTATTCGCTCAGCCACAAAGACACCAAGACACCAAGATTACAGTGATATTTATTGGTTCTATACCCACAGTAGATTTGATGATTTAAAATATATATCATCACTTAGTACCTATTTATTGAAATCACATCCTGTTTGCGCATGATTTATACCATAGCCAGATTAATATTTTAGCCTCCGGCTCAGAGAGGAATGCTATTGATTTATATTGAAAAAACAGAGCGAAGCGATACAACAAATCTTCAATCTTCAATCTTCAATTCCGGTAATGGCTCCAACAGCCCCTGTACCCAGCGATCTGGAAATTTTTCAACACCATGGGCGGCTCCCAACAAGGCCCCTAGAATCGAACCGCGAGCGGCATTATCACCGCCAAGATTGGTATTGACAATCAGTGCTTTTTCCGGATCATCATGATATTTCAACGCCAGGTAAATGACTGCCGGTATCGAATCTTCAACATAGCAGGCCGTGCTGAAGCGCGGACCGATCACCCAATCATCCGGATTATCCAGCAATCTGACAAAGGGGTGTCCCAGCAGGGGATTGCTCTGGGCCTCGATTTCTTCCAGAAGGGCTTCTTTGAGAGAGATTCCATTGAGCACCTTCAGCAACAGTTCAATGATCAGTGATCCGGCGATTTCCATCTTAACACCAGGATGCGTCAGTGCCAGATGTGTCAAAGCGGCTTCGCGGGATTTGTCGGGCTGGTTCAAGTAAAAAACGACGACGGGAACGATTCCGATCAGGCCGCCGATGTGCTTTTCTTGGGCGCCGCACTTGTGAGTCGGCAGTCCCCTGGCATAGTTCGCAAAGAAATTGCGATGGCATTCCTCGATGTAGGTATCTTGATGGCTACCCGGCGTTGTCATGAAGGTGATGTACCTTTTTAGATAATCATCCGCGTCATAGGTACCGGTTTGGTTGATCGATTCAATCAGCAACCGGCAGATTTTGACATTTAATGTATTTTCTGCAGCTTTGAGAAATTGGTGATAATGAATGCCTTTTTGCCCCCAGTATTGGGCCTGATCGTGCAGAATGTCACCTTTTGAATTTGGCGCAGTATAGTCAGAGCGCCAGAGAATGCTGTCCGGGTGCGGATTGCGAGGCGCCAGATAGTCCGTCACCCGGCCGTAATCCTTTTCGAGCGCCCGGCGGTTGTAATACCAGTGAACCGGCATCGCCAGCGCATCGCCGATACAAAGGCCATAAAGGGTGCCTTGCGATCTGGTCTGATAGGGATTCGTCATTGTTTACCTGCCACGTTGGTGTAATGTTCGTATTAAAAATGAGCACCGATACGCCATGGGCCTTGCGTCATAAAAACCGACGGCCTTCTCATAGTAAGTCCGACTATCAGCCTGGGCAAGTCCAAAGAGCAAAAGCTGTCATCCAGTTTACTGAATGGCAGGTATTACCCATTATTTTGCCATTAAAGATTGTCTATTGAAAAATTTTCATTCTGTCTAAATTTAGAGTTGTTTAAAACTCATTAGATCTTATATTTAAAATTAGGAGAGTGACATGAAAGTCAATTTAAAATGTTTTTCAAAACTGGTAAATCCTGACACCTGCGATTTTAACGAAAGTACCTTATACGAAATTGCCGACGGCGATAATATTGAAAGCCTAGCTCAACATGCAGGAATTGCCAAAAAAGACGTGAAGATCGCATTCGTAAATAACCGAATAGTGGATTTCGACACCGTCCTGTCCGACGGAGATCGGGTTGGGCTGGCTCCGGCTGTCGGAGGAATGTAAACCTATTACCTTATTTAACCTAACAACTTAATGCAAGAAAGGAGACGACCGATGAATGTTCAAGATTATTGCAATGGATTAGAAGCAGAAATGACCGCCTGGAAAGCAAAGCTCTATGATGTCATGCGTAAGGTCGACAAATTGGGCTCGGCCGAAAAGGAGAAGGCATTGCCCAATATCGAAGACCTCCACATGTTGCTTGAGGAAATGACAGATAGGGTCGAGACATTGAAAACCGAGTGTCCCTCTGACTGGAGTCCGATGAAAAAAGATATCGAAGGGGGCACCGTTGACATGAGAGGAAAGTACGAAGAAACAATGGACTACATCGGTAAGGCCTCACCGGTTTCGATACCTGGCTAACGTATCTAATAAGCCTGTAGTAAACCTATTTCCATCGGGTTAGACAAACCGCACCGATCGAATGGGTAATCCCGGCGGTCCGATAAAAATATGAACCCATAAAGAGCGCGGACGTAATTGTTTCCGCGCTCTTTTTACATAAGGCCTATGTCAATTGTTTATTCAGCAATGGGATGCAAATCATGCCCGGAATAGAATATGAATTACCAACATAAAGATAGCATGCCGGAATCGGCGACCCTAAAATTTTCCGGTTCTTTGGCAAAATCGGTCTTAGACTCCCTTTCTGCCAACATTGCAATTCTGGACGAAAGAGGGGTTATTCTAGAGACGAATCAGACCTGGCGAGATTACGCGACGGCAAATAAAATGGAAGGTTCCGATGATTCCATTGGTGTGAATTATTTAGAGCTGTGCGATGCGACCACCGGTAAGGAAGCAAAGTATGCTCGCGACGTCGCTGCCGGCATTCGATCTGTCATCAAGGAAGAGATAAAAGAATTTTTATATGATTACCCCTGTCATGGACCGGATGGCCGTCGCTACTTCTACTTGAGGGCCATTCTGGTGGCCGAAAAGGAGCCAATTCGAGTCGTGGTGAGCCATGAAGACATCACCGCATTAAAACTGGCCGAAGAAGGATTGCGCAAAAGAGAAAAGGAGCGGGATCGGCTGCGGCATTCACTGGAATTGGCCAAAGAGGTGCAGCAGAAGCTTTTACCGAAGGACAATCCCAGGATAACCGGGTTGGATGTGGCCGGCAAGAGCATATATTATGATGAAACCGGTGGTGATTATTATGATTTTATAAAATTTAAAGATAACGCTACTGAAAAATTGGGTGTGGTTGTGGGTGATGTCGCCGGTCACGGAATTTCCTCCGCCCTGCTCATGGCGACCGCACGAGCTGCACTTCGCCAGCGCCTCGCTTTAGATGGATCCATCTCACAGATTATCAATATGAAAAAAATTGCAAAGACGATGTCTCGCGGGGAAGCATAATTGTACTCGGCACAGATGGCGTCTCGGAAGCTCGCAATGAAAGCGGTCAGATGTTCGGTCGAACGGCTATTTACGATATCATTCGCGATAATTCAGCGGCCGGCGCCGGCGATATCATCAAGGCCGTTTTCGGCCAACTTAATAAATTTCGCAAGGGTGCTGAACCTGAAGACGATATGACTCTTGTTGTCGTCAAGTTAATTTAGGACACAGATTTTCACAGATTTCCACAGATATTTGGGTTTTTATAGCTTTTAATATCCTGGTAATCCGTGTTCATCCGTGTCCCCAAAATGGAAATTCCCATACTTTCAAGTTATTTTAATTATAGAGCCGATTCTCATTCGCAGTAAACTCTAAGTTGAAAGCCGCGGTAAAATTTCCTGCCAAACCTGTTTGAAGCTAAGCATTGACAGATAAACACAGCATTCCGGGTAAGATGCGTGCAGCGCTATAAGATTTTCGGTAGGGTCGTAATTTTCTGCCCTTTCATCTTTTTCTTTACCGACACTTCTGTAGAGAAGATCGATGTTTTTCGACATCCAGGCTTCAACCACGACCGGTATGTTTAAATCTTTTAGCTTGTCAACGTTGTCGTCTTGGCCGATGATCGGCTGGGTAACCGCATACTTAGCGCCGGCGTCGATCTTCTGCTGCATTCGATTTAACTCAAACGGCATTGGGTTATAGGGATTGAAGGCGGCACCCGTTATGAATTGACCGGAATATTCCTGGTTGATGTATCGGATCAAATTAATGGAGGTTGCCACGCTCCGTTTGCCGCCAATGCTTTTGGCGTCGAGCTT
>CAMYLH010000307.1 GCA_947259065.1 uncultured Desulfobacterales bacterium | reverse complement strand
CATGAATCTTCCAGGTTATATATCGGGGGAGACATGGATCAATCATTATGATCCCGCTATCATAACGGTGGTCTCCACATGGCAGACGGTGGAAGACTGGATCCGCTGGGAGGAGAGTGACGAACGCGCAGCCAACGAGGAAATGCTGGAGAGTCTTCTGGAAAAACGAACAAAATTCGAAGTGTATGATTTGGGGAAATTCCCCGATAAGTGAAGAACTAAAAAAAATCCGGATTGACTCCGGCTGTATTATTGTTTAAGAAGAGTCCCAATTTCAAGTGAAATGGGATACGCTATGTGCAGATTGCTGGGAATCTATGGTCAGGTCCATTTCTGGCAGGAAATTGTCCTCGGGTTCCGTCGACAGGCGGTATTCGGCAATATTCCTCCGGCTGAGAGCATGGAACCTGGTCACAAGGATGGATGGGGGATGGCCAGATGCAGCAAGGATAAGACCGCAATGGTTCCGATAATCCGACGGCTGGGTTCGGCCTTGGAATCTGAATGCTATCGGCAAGCCGTCACCTCAATGGATGAGATGTCCGATATCTTCCTGGCGCATTTACGTAAAGCGAGTGACGACATCCCGGTTACCCAAGCCAATGCACACCCATTTTTCCACAACGGCTGGGCGTTTATCCACAACGGTACCGTTTACGGTGCCGAATCCCTTCCGCGGGATGCTTCTTTGATACCCACGTCGGATGAATCCGACTCCGAATATTTATTTCATTATCTTTTAACCGCAATAATGACCAATCCCATAAATACAAAAATCTGTGATACGCTGGCGATGGCCGTTTCTGCCCTGAAAGCGGATTACACGGCCGTAAACAGCATGTTGAGTTTCGGTAAAGATCTGTATGTCATCAGTGGCTGTAAGACATGGGAAGATTATTATACGCTTCATTGTTACTCCCTCCCCACAGGTGTCATCATAAGCTCGGAGCCGATTGAATCCAGCGGTTTGGATCCGGCCGCTTGGAAACGGCTTGCCAATAATTCAGTGCTGAGAATTCATGGCAGCCCTCCAAGAATCGATAGAATACCAATTCAGATACATTGCAATTAAAGGAAATTATGGAAAAGGCACTTAAACAGTCTTTGAAGGATGCGGGCGTTAAATTCGTACGCATACTCTGGTGCGACAACGCCAACATCATTCGCGCCAAGGCCGCCCACGTCGACTACCTTGAAGAATATATCGACAACGGTGTGGGCATCACCGTTGCTCAGATGGCCCTGCCGGTGATGTATGACAGCGTGGCTGCCGATACCGGCCTCGGACCGGTGGGTGAGGTGCGCCTGATGCCGGACTGGTCCACCCTGACAGTTTTGCCCTTCGCCGAAGGACACGCACAGGTTTTAAGCGACATGATCATCAGCAAAACCGGTCAGGTGTGGGCCCATTGCCCCCGCGGTTTTCTGCGGCGACAGATAGGTCGACTTGAAAAAATGGACCTGACGCTCAAGGCGGTTTTTGAGAATGAATTTTTTCTGTTACGCAGAAATGCCGAAGGCGCGCTAGAACCGGCCGATAATACCGTCTTTTGTGCCACTGGTTCGATGAATCTTCATCGAGCTCTGATTATGGATATTGCCGATGCCCTCATTGCACAGGGTCTTGAGGTGGAAGGCTATTATCCCGAGTCTGGCCCTGGGCAACAGGAAGTGAATATACGCTATGCCGAGTCCATGCGGGCTGCCGATCGACAGATCATCTATCGGGAAACCGTGCGTGGTGAAGCTACTCGGCACGGACTTATCGCCTCATTTTTGCCCAAGATTTTTGAAGACAAAGCCGGTTCGGGCTGTCATCTTAATTTCAGTTTGTGGCGTGCAGGGAAAAATATCAGCGGTGACCCTCAGCAAGCCACTGCGATCAGCCCTGAAGCCGGCGCTTTTATCGCCGGGATCCTGGATCACCTGCCCGCTCTTTGCGCCGTCACCATCCCCAGCAAAACTTCATACCGACGTATCCAGCCGCATTTTTGGGCGGGAGCGTTTAGAGCCTGGGGCCACCAGAACCGGGAAGCTGCCGTCAGGGTCTGTAAAAACAAGCAGGGGAGCCGGGCTATCCGCTTTGAATATAAAACCGCGGATGCCACTGCCAATCCCTACCTTGCTCTGGGCGCCCTCATCGCCGCAGGAATCGACGGCCTTAGCCGCAATTTGGAACTTCCCGAAGAAGTTAGTGTCGATCCTGCACTGATAGCCGAAGATCAGCGCAAAGCGAAAGGGATCGACCTTCTTCCTCGAAATATTGGTGAAGCGCTTGATGCCCTTCGCGATGACAACATAATTTTGGAAGCAATGGGCGCAAAACTCGCAAGGTCTTATATGGCAGTGCGACAACATGAATGGGATAATCTTAAAGACCTAAAACTGAAGGAAGAAGTGGATCTGCTGGTTGAACGGTATTAGGCTCTACAAATGCATTTTATGCATCTTGTGGCAAACTATCCTTTAACAAGCAACCCGGGTTGCTCAGAAAATTGTCTAAAATTCAAAATGCCTAAAATTGCGGTATTTTGTCCATTTTTATGAATAGGGATAGAGCGTAGCGATTCATTAATTTTAGTCATTTTAGGCAATTTAGTTCACTTTAGACATTCGTTTATTTTTCTATATCAGTCTGTTATTACAGAGGGCTGAAGCAAAGATAAATATGCCAAAGTAGATTTAAACGAAAGGCAGCGTATAGAGATGCATCAATTGAGTCGCGAAATTTCCATCGTCCCACGAAAATCGGCTTTGCTTTTTATCGACGTACAAAACTACAATGCACGCTCTGACGGTGGTGAATACCGGGATGAGGGTCTCTTGCCTGCAGAGGCTGAGATGAAATACGAATACTTTTTTAAACGCCTCAAGAAGATTGCCCTGCCAAATATGCAGCGTCTGCAAAAGGCATGTCGCCAAAAGGGTATCGAGGTATTGTATACGGTCATTGAAAGCCTGACCGCAGACGGGCGGGATCGCAGCCTGGATTACAAGATCACCGGATTTAATGTACCCAAAGACTCATCCGACGCTCGGGTTCTTGATGTGATCAAACCAATAGGCGATGAAATCGTGTTCCCCAAGACTTCATCGAGTGTTTTCATCTCTACCAACATTCACTATATTTTAGGCAATCTCGGTGTCGACTTCCTGATTATCAGTGGTTTGCTGACGGATCAGTGCATCAGCTCAGCGGTTCGTGATGCATGCGACCTGGGTTATTTGGTTACGTTGGTCACCGACGCCTGTGCCACCCAAACCCAGCAACGACACGAAAGTTCCCTGGATCACATCAAAGGTTACTGTCGCCAACGCACCACCGAGGAATTTCTCTCGGAACTGGCGCAGGTTTAGGCTCGCGGAAATAAACAAATACACAAATATTGCGCCGGATTCTGGTTCGTCTTCAAGGCGCGCCAAGGGGAGCATATTGCCTATATGTGACTTTTGACGCAAGGCCGAAGGCGGGCCAAAAGACGAGTCCGCCGCGGCGGATTGATTTATTTGATTCCGAGGACCGCTGATCCCGTTTAGATTTCTCCGCTTGGGAGTTTGCAAATTGTCATCTACCAATTCGGCCTTGTTAAATGTTGAAGATTTAGAAAAACGTTTCGGTGGCATCACCGCCCTGACAGATTACAGCGTCCGGATTCAGCGGGGTGAACTGATTGGCCTGATCGGACCCAACGGGGCCGGCAAGACCACCGTGTTTAATTTGCTTTCCGGCGTTCTCAGACCCACAGGTGGCCGTATCTACTTTAATAACAGAGATATCACCCGCCAGCGGCCCGATCAGAATACCGCTTTAGGTATCGCCCGAACCTTTCAGAATATTCGACTTTTTAAAGAGCTGTCTGTCCTCGACAATATTAAAGTCGCGTGCCACATGCGCCTGGGAAAGGGCCTTTGGAAAACGCTTTTTCATACATCAGCTTACCGGCAGGCTGAAATTGAAATGCAACAAAGATCTCATGAAATTATGGAGCTGTTCGGCCTGGCGTCCGTCAAAGACACGCTGGCTAAAAACCTGCCGTATGGGATTCAGCGACGCGTAGAAATTGCAAGGGCCATGGCCACGCTGCCAAAACTTTTACTGCTGGATGAACCCTCGGCAGGACTCAACCCCAGCGAGACCGAGGAACTGGTTAAAATTATTCAGAATATCCACCGCAAAAATGATCTTACTATATTTTTAGTCGAGCATGACATGAAACTGATTATGGCCGTATGTCAGAAAATTCAG
>CAMYLH010000306.1 GCA_947259065.1 uncultured Desulfobacterales bacterium | reverse complement strand
AGTACAGACCGGTTATGAATGCGGCATCGGGGTTGAGCGTTTCAATGATATCAAGATCGGTGATGTCCTGGAGTGCTATTACCTTGAAGAAATCAGACCAGCAATAGAGTAAACAGGATTGGGGAATTTGGATTGGGGATTTCTGTGTCGTTTTTGCGAGTTTTTGGTGTCAGGTGTCAGTGTTCAGGTGTCAGTTCTCCAGTTATTCCTTTCTGAAACCTGACACCCGAAACCTGAAACCTCATCTTTTTTCAAATGTGACAAAGCAGAACCAATAACTAATAACTAATTACCAATAACCAATATCTGCCATGGTTGTCGGGACCGGACTGATCACGCTGAGGCTGCATGATTGTCGATCTTTGAAGGGCAAACGCAAAATTGTCAAATCGATGATCAACAGATTAGGCAACAATTTTAATGCGTCAGTGGCCGAGGTGGGCTCAAACGATATTTATCAGAAAGCAGAAATCGGCTTTGCACTGCTCGGTAACGACGCGGCGCTGATTAATTCTAAAATCGACAAGATTTTCAACATGGCCGAAGATATGGGCCTGGCGGAAATAGTCGATACGGAAATGGAAATAATTCATTTATGACACCCTTTTCCCGAGCAGACAGGGTCAGTGGTTTAATTCAGGAGGTCCTGTCGGACTTGTTGAAAAAAGACATCCACGATCCCCGTTTGCAAATGGCGACGATTACAAATGTAAAAATGTCGCGCGATTTGAGACTGGCCCGTGTTTATTTCTCAATTCACGGTGATAGCAGTAAAGCCGAAGATGCTGCCAAAGGTTTTGAAAGCGCGCGCGGTTTTATTAAACGAAGTCTTGCGCGCAAACTCAGTCTGCGCTATATGCCCGACTTAATTTTCTTTTATGACGAATCTTTTGACTACGGATCTCATATTGACGAATTGCTGAAAAGAATAATGACGGAAAATGGAAGAGATAATCAATCAAATTAAAAGAGCGCAGCATCTTTTACTGGCCTCCCACTGCAATCCGGATGGAGATGCCGTCAGTTCTTTGCTGGCCATGGGGTTGGCATTGAGCAAACTAAATAAAAGAATTACCCTATACAACGCCAGCCCGATTCCGGCCGTCTATCGATTTCTGCCTTCAGTGGAACGTATTGTCAGACATATTAAAAAAACAACGACCTATGATGCGGTTCTAATCCTGGATTGCGGCCACATGGCACGGGTTGGCGAAGCGCACACGAAGGTCAGTCAAATACCGGTCATCATCAACATCGATCACCATGTCACAAATACCCACTTTGGCAATATTCAATTCATCGACCCGGACGCCTGTTCCACCGCGGAAATCGTCTACCGCTTGATAAAAGCTATCAATGCACCCATAGACAAAGCCATTGCAACGTCCATATATACCGGTATCCTGACCGATACGGGATCATTTCGGTTTTCTAATACCAACCAGGCTGCCTTTGCCATCAGCCAGGAGATGGTGCGATACGGTGTCGAACCTTATAATGTTGCCAAACACGTATTTGGTACATACTCGCTGGGACGTATAAAACTTTTGAACTTGGCGCTGGATTCCATTGAAATTTCAGACAATGGCAAATTATCGGTCATGACCCTTACCAATGCCATGTTTGCAAAAACCAAAACCCAGCCGGAAGATGTCGACGGTATGATCAATTATGCCAGACGGATCGAGGACGTCAAAGTGGCCGCCCTGATCCAGGAACAAAAAAACGGTAATGCAAATTCAGACGAGTCACGCAAATTCCATGTAAGCCTGCGTTCCGACGGATCGGTCGACGTGGCAGCCATTGCCGGGTCTTTTGGAGGCGGCGGGCATTCCAGTGCGGCGGGATTTCAGGTCGAAATGACCATGGCGAAATTAAAATCTGAAATTATCACCTTGTCTAATGATTTGTGATGGTGAACGACCAATTAGACGGGATTATCGTTATCGATAAGCCCGGCAATATCTCGTCTGCTGGCGTCGTAAGATTTGTAAAAAAAACGCTCAATGCCAAGAAAGTAGGCCACGCCGGCACACTGGATCCCTTTGCCGAGGGTGTCCTGATCTGCTGCCTGAATCAAGCAACCCGGCTTGCAGGATTTTTATTGCACGGCAAAAAAAAATACGTCGCCGTACTCAAACTCGGTGAGGAAACGGATACCCAAGATTTTACCGGCACCATTATTTCAACCGCTAAGCCGGTTGATTTCTCACCTCAAACCATACAAAAAGTATTCAAAAAATTTGAAGGGCCTATTAAGCAGCTACCGCCGGTATATTCAGCATTAAAACACAAGGGCGTTCCCCTTTACAAGCTGGCACGCCATGGCAAGCCAATGCAAAAACCGCCCAGGTGTGTGCGAATTGACAACATTACCATACAGGAAATTGCCCTACCGCACATTCGTTTTGAGGTGACGTGTTCGGCCGGGACTTACATCCGGGCACTGTGTTCCGACATCGGAAAAGTCTTGGGTTGCGGCGCGCATCTTACCGCGTTAAAACGGCTCGAAAGCAGTGGATTTACACTGAACCAGGCAGTTTCACTGCCAGAGCTTGGAAAATTGAGAACCAGTAAAAAGCTGGCGGAGCGTATCATCCATATGGCAGCGGCTTTGCCGGATATGCCAAAAATTCGTGCCGGTAGACAGTTAGCTGAAAAAATTCGCAATGGTAAAAAGATTTCGACTGGGGATCTGACAGGAGCGAACGGTACCGACATGACCCATATCGCCGGTACCGAAATAAAAATAGTTGACCGGAAAGGTGATCTTATTGCAATATTGAATTATAGCGAACCTGGACATCGTCTGGGATACCGCTGTGTGTTTCCCAAATAGGTTGATTGGTTGATGAGTTGATTGGTTATGTGGTTGTAAATATGGCTATATCCCATATTTGCAAAATAATTGGACACTTCATGTGTTAACCATTGTAACATTCTAAAATGATGACTATAATTTACCGAATCAACCATTCAACCAGTAAACTAATCAACCAGGTCTGAATTAAGGTACTAATTGAGAAGAGGAGGCAGAAAAGAAAGTGGCTTTCACAACCAACGATAAGAAAAAACTGATCGAGAAATTCAAATTGCATGAGTCCGACACAGGATCACCGGAGGTTCAGGTCGGACTTTTGACCCACCGAATTTCCTATCTCACCGAACACTTAAAGATCCACAAAAAGGATCATCATTCCCGCAGAGGTCTGCTGATGCTGGTCGGCAGACGCCGCCGGCTGCTCAACTACGTAAAGTACAAAGACGTAAATCGTTACCGCACCATCATTGAGACTCTGGGATTAAAAAGGTAAATAGCCTGTCGCAACCCATCGGTATACCTGTCCACCCTGGCGAACTTTTTAAATCGGTGGGTCCTGGAACATAACCTGTTCTTTATGGACCTGGAAAGGATTGGCCATCCGGTGATGGTTATATTGGTAATTCCGGACGCGTTCCGGCAACAGGCGACGTGGCGACCGCAATCGTTTGAAAATGTTTATGGAAATCGAACAATTAAAATTTCAGCGTCGCACTAATATAGGAGATAAACATGGAAACTACGCTTAACGCCGAAATCGGCGGAAAATCGCTCAGCATCCAAACCGGCAAAGTTGCCAAACAAGCATCCGGGTCGGTTGTCGTCCGCTGCGGCGACACCATCGTACTGGTCACCTCGGTGTCTGCCCATAAAGAAAGGCCATCGAGTTTTTTGCCGCTTACTGTCGAATATCAGGAAAAAATCTATGCTGCCGGCCGGATACCCGGAAACTATTTTCGTCGTGAAATCGGCCGTCCCAGTGAAAAAGAAACGCTGACGGCCCGTTTGATCGACAGACCCATTCGCCCTCTATTTCCCAAAAAATACAGTTACGAAACCCAGGTAATTGCTACCGTGCTGTCCATGGATCAGGAAAATGATCCGGATACATTGGCGATGATAGGGGCTTCGGCGGCGCTTACGATCTCGGACATCCCATTTGCCGGTCCTATTGCGAGTGTTCGGGTCGGGCGCCTAGACGGCCAGCTGATAATAAATCCGGGCATTTCGGATTGGGAGGCAAGCGACCTCAATATCATCGTATGCTGGAGGCCATATTTTTCGCCCATAACGCCATGCAGCCCCTCATCGATATACAAATGCAGCTGCAGGAAACCCACGGCGCAGCCAAACGACCGTATTCTCCTCCGGCAAAAGATGAAGATCTGGTTGGTCTACTGGACGGGCAAGCTTCAGCACCCATCCGCGAAGCGATTGAAATCCCTGAGAAAACAAAACGCTCACGTGCCTTGCGCGACCTTAAAGCACAACTGTTTGAAAATTTAGGCGAAGCCTATTCCGATCGTGAAGAGGAAGTTTACGATATTCTAGGCGATTTGCAGAAGAAAATTAGTCGCGATCTTATTTTAAAAGAAAGTCGCCGCATCGATGGCCGTCGCTTCGACGAAATCCGACCGATTAACTGCGAAACCGGCATCCTCCCCCGTCCACATGGCAGTGCTCTATTTACCCGGGGCGAAACCCAGGTTCTCGGTGTGCTGACCCTGGGCTCCGGCCAGGATGAACAGCGCGTGGAAACCCTGGGCGGTGAAGAATTTCGCCCCTTTATGCTGCACTACAACTTCCCGCCCTATTCCGTCGGCGAAGTCAAACGCATTGGAGGTCCCAGTCGCCGGGATATCGGTCATGGCGGATTGTCCACCCGCGCCATCGAAAAAATTCTGCCTGATAAAGAAAATTTTGACTATACGATTCGCCTGGTATCCGAGGTCTTTGAATCCAACGGATCTTCCTCCATGGGAACCGTATGCTCATGTTGTCTGGCCTTAATGGACGGCGGTGTTCCCATCAAAGCCCCAGTGGCCGGCATCGCCATGGGACTTGTCAAGGAAGATGATCAGATCGTGGTCCTTTCAGATATTTTAGGAGATGAGGATCACACGGGAGACATGGACTTTAAGGTGGCCGGCACCCGTGAAGGCATCACTGCCCTGCAAATGGATATAAAAATCCTTGAACTTTCGAAAGACATTATGGAAAAGGCCCTGGCCCAGGCTAAAACCGGACGGTTGCATATTCTCGACAAAATGGCCGAAGCGTTGAGCGAACCCCGTCATGCAATTTCTCCCTACGCGCCGACCATCAGTACCATCCAGATCCATCCCGACAAGATCCGCGAAATCATCGGTCCCGGTGGTAAAATAATTCGAGGCATCCAAAGTGAAACCAACACCAGTATTGAGATTGAAGATTCCGGTGTGGTTAAAGTCGCTGCCATCTCAAAACAGGAAGGTGATGCCGCAATTAAAATGATTGAAGACCTTACCAGGGAGCCGGAAGTCGACGCTGTCTATGAAGGTACGGTTGTCAAAATCATGGATTTCGGGGCCTTCGTCCAGATAATGCCCGGCACGGATGGTCTGGTGCATATATCTCAACTGGCTCACCACCGCGTGACCAAGGTGTCCGACATCGTCAAGGAAGGGGATAAGCTCAAGGTCAAGGTGCTTGAAATTAGCCGGGATGGAAAAATCCGGCTGAGCCACAAAGCCGTTCTGGAAAAGGAAAAAAAAGGTGACCGTCGCTAAAACTACCTTTAAAAACGGTATTCGAATTGTCAGCAAAAAAAGGCCCCACGCCCGCTCGGTGTCCATGGGGGTGTGGGTCAATGTGGGTGCCCGGGACGAAGCCAAGCTTGAAAGCGGGCTTTCCCATTTTATCGAACACATGATTTTTAAGGGCACCCGCAAACGATCCGCATTTCAAATCGCCAAGGAATTCGATGCTATCGGCGGCCATACCAATGCGTTTACGGCCATGGAAAATACCTGCTACCATGCCAGGGTCATGGATACCCATACGGAAACCATGGTGGACATCCTCTCTGACATTTTCATCAATTCGGTATTCGATGCCACAGAGATCGAAAAAGAACGGCCCGTTATCTTGCAGGAAATCGGAATGGTGGAAGACAGCCCGGAAGAATACGTCCACGTGCTTTCGGGCTATAATTATTGGGGTGAAAATCCATTGGGTCGATCGATTCTGGGCAGCCCCAAGAATATCATCCAATTTGACGCTCAGATGATAAAAAAATTTTTCCACCGCCTGTATCAACCCGAACGCATCGTGATTTCCGCCGCCGGTAATCTTGACCATAATCGACTGGTGGATCTGGTGCAACCGGCCTTTGAAACCATCAAACCCGGCAATGGCTTCCCGCAGCGCGAAACTCCTCAGGGTTGCTCCGTGGTTGACCTCACCCATCGGGTTTTAGAGCAGATGCACATCTGTCTGAGCGCAAAGGGATTGTCCGTCACCGATCCCCGCCGCTACACCTTCTCCCTTTTAAATACCATCCTGGGCGGCAACATGAGCTCAAGGCTGTTTCAAGAAGTACGGGAAAAAAGGGGCCTGGCCTACTCGGTGTATTCCTTCATTTCTTCCCATGCAGATACCGGTATGTTCGGTGTTTATGTTGGGGTTGCTCCCAAAATGGCTCAGGAATGCTGGCTTCTGAAAGCATCGACAATCAAATGGTGCGAAGCGCTCAAAATGAAATACATTTTGGGTGCGAAATTCCGTTGCAGGAAATTATCGAAAAAGTCGAGGCGGTTACCCGGGATGATATACTTGAGCTGGCCAACGAACTTTTCCATCCCCACCTGATGGCATTGACCCTGCTGGGCCCGGTCACTGGTGATAAAAAGGACTTTGAAGAAATATTGTTTGACCCCAGCCGCTCATAGGTTCAGAACAAGCTGAGATTGCTTAGCTCAAATCTTCATGGGTTTTCTTCAAAATTTTGCCGATTTGGATTTTTTGAGGGCATTTTTTTTCAGCTATCGAATAATCTGTCTTACATATATTTGTCTTCTGGTCCGTGGGTAGCGTATTGAAAAGCGCCAGCGCCTTGTCGCGGTCTTTATAACTGTTATAGTACATGGAACAACGCAAAACATCACTAATCGGTACTCTGAAATTGACTGCTGACTCGCAAATGTCGGCGCAGCCGACGCAGTAACCGCTTGCAGTTTTCTGCGCATATTGCTCAAAAAGTTGTTTGTCTTTTAAAGATAGCTTATTCTTGTTCAAGGCGGCAGCGACATTGGCCTGCAGAATGGTCATATTGGGCATCGCTGAACAAATGCTGGCAATATTTGAATTTTCCCAGACCACCTTCAGTTTGGCCTGTTCTTCGGTATATCCTTTTTTTAGAAAGCTTTCGGTCATATTCAGAACCTCATCTGTTTCAGATCCGATGGAAGCATAGAAATAGGCCGAGAATGCAGCCTGTGATTTCATAGCCGTCAAACCGATTCCAGCTTTAGCGCAAGCATCAACTGCTCTTTTCATTTCATCTTTTACCATCAGTCTATAGTTATAACTCATCATTATCCCATCGATCCATCCAAGTTTAGCTGCCGCCAGCATACTGTTTTCCATATTTTTATGGGCGCTGAATCCAAATAAACGAATCTTTCCATCAGTTTTGGCTTTTTCAGCCCAGGCTTTGACTTCACTTGTCAATTCCTCTTTTACCTCTTTGACATAATGAATAAAGTACATATCGACGTATGACGTATTCATTCTTTGAAGTGATGTATTCAGCTTTTCGGTTAATTTTTTGGGATCCGAAGTCGCGGCCTTGGTGACTAGAAAAACTTTTTCCCGGTCCGTGGGAAATTTAGCAAAGTATTTGCCGATTGCCTTCTCATTTTTTCCCCAACCATATCCATCGGCCGTATCCCAATAGGTAACACCCATTTTCATAGCTTGCCTGAATATTAACTGGTCCGACATACCCAAGACACCGCCAAGAGAAAGAATAGAGACATTGACCCCTGTTTTTCCATAGGGTCGCGTCGGCACGATCATGGGAGCAATTTTTTGGGATCTGCTTTTTTCCGAAGCGTTCACGAAGGGTGCCAGTGAAGCAACCATTGAGCCGGCACCGATGGCTCCAACTGTTTTTATAAAAGTGCGTCGAGACTTCTTAATTTCTTTTTCTGACATTGTTTCTCCTTTTTAATAATTTCAATCTCTTCCGGTATGTCCAAATCCACCATTGCCGCGGTATGTTGCGTTGCTGAATTCCCGTACCAATTTTAAGGTCGCCCTGATCACCGGCATAAATAGCATCTGGCAAATTCGTTCAGCCGGTTTCACAGTATATTTTTTTTGACTTCTGTTAAATAGGCCTATCTTTATCTCACCCTGGTAATCGGAGTCGATAACGCCAATCGTATTGGCCAGTATGATACCCTTTTTTATTCCCAGGCCGGAACGCGGCACAATTAAGCCGACAATGTTTGGATCTTTAATATTGACAGCAATTCCACTTCCTACCAGAACGGTTTCTGCGGGCTGAATGCTAATCTCTTCTTTTATGCAAGCCCTGAGATCAATTGCCGCTGCTCCTGTGGTGGCATATGAAGCAAGTGGTATCGTGTCTCCAATAAGCGAATTGACAATTTTTGTTTCAATATTTACTGTATTCATTTAATCTCACTAATTTTTGGAAAATGCCATACTTGAGTTATAATACAAGACAGACCGTTTAGAACGTCAATTTTAGGCTTTTATTTTTTTGTTATTTACGTTATTTATAATAGATTTTCAAGCGGCTATCCTCATAGGTTCCCCCAACTTTAATTGTCAACAATGTGAATCAGCTTTATGGATCCGAATCTTCAAGAATCCCGGCGATCTTGTGACTACAACCTCGCCATTTGCATGCTGGCCAGCGGCAGCAAGGGCAATGCGACCTATATCAGCGACGGTGACACGTCAATTCTTATTGACGCCGGTCTATCCGGAGTCGAGCTTCAGCGTAGATTGGCCTCAAGAGATCTGGCCCCCGAAGACCTGGATGCCATCATCGTCACCCACGAACATTCCGATCATATCCAGGGTGTCGGTGTTCTTTCCCGACGGTACAAGCTGCCGGTCTATATCAATCAAAAAACCCACAGGGCGTCCCCCCGGCTGGGCAGCCTGTATGAAACCAAATCGTTTGAATGCGGCCGGACGTTTCACATTAGCAATCTGGTCATTCATCCCTTTTCGATATCTCATGATGCTGAAGATCCGGCCGGATTTACCATCAGCCAAAATGGAACCACCATCGCAATCGCCACCGATTTGGGGATCGCGACATCCATGGTGAAGGAGCACTTAAAGCACTGTGCACTGCTGATTCTTGAAGCCAATCACGACCCCCAGATGCTGGAAACCGGCCCCTACCCTTGGCCGCTGAAACAGCGTATAAAAGGCAGAACCGGCCACCTTTCAAATTCATCTTCAAAAATTCTGCTGGAGGAGTTGCAGCACGGGAATTTAAAGCAAGTTATCCTGGCCCACTTAAGTGAAATAAACAATACCCCCCAATTAGCGTTTGATGAAGTCGCAAAAGCGCTCACCCGTTGCAGCGCCAAGCTGTCTGTGGCCGATCAATACACTTCCAGCCCTGTCATATATCTAAAATAAAGAAATCTGGCCTTGATGACCCGCCTTCGCTTGGCTACGGTGCGGTCAGGCCAGGCTTTGATTTCATCCCAAAGGGGTTTTGCTTACCAATAGCTGCCCAATGGAATA
>CAMYLH010000305.1 GCA_947259065.1 uncultured Desulfobacterales bacterium | reverse complement strand
TGACGCTTTAAATTGCAAATTCGAGAAAAATTAGTGCTTTTTCGCTAATTCAGACCTCGGTGAATAGTTTACTGGTTGATTGGTTGATTAGGTAAATTATGGTCATCATTTTAGAATGTTACGATTGTTCAAACAGGAAGTGTCCAATTATTTTGCAAATATGGGATAAATCTATATTTACAACCACTTAACCAATCAACTCATCAACCAATCAACGATATCCGAAACTAGAGGGAAGACGGGTTCTGGAGTTTTCTCATCTGGTTTTGTTCAACAATTTGATACAGGATCCTGTCCTACAGGGAGCTTACATCAATGCCTAACATAAAAAAGGTATCTAAAAAAGTCGGATTTACCATTCTATTTTTCGCACTGATGATCGGTGCGGCGTTTTCCGTAGCGGTCTATTTCGGCCTTACAAAGCTGATACAGGAGATCGGACCGATTCTTCAGCGTCATGTGGATCCAGCTGCCGCCAACGATGTGTGGAATCTTGTTTTAGAATTTTACCCCAAATTCTGGTACACCATATTTCCGGCGATGATGATATTTTCCCTGATTGTCGGGATATTGGCCTGGCTGACGGCGCGTTCGAGTATAAAAAAGCTGGGCTTACCTGCAGAAAAAGCTGCTGAGAAGGTTGACGCCGGAGATGAAAAGATCGAAAAAGATCTCTCTGATCGTCGATTGTTCTTACATCTCTTTTCCTTGATGCAACGGGAAGGGCGATTGATGGATTTTCTGAATGAAGACCTTGACGGGTACGATGATGCCCAAATTGGTTCGGCGGTCCGAAGCATTCATGCCGGCTGCCGTCAGCTCGTTCAGGAGTATCTGAATCCGGAGCCGGTGATGGATCAGCATGAGGGTGCGGTAGTGGAAGTTCCGGTCGATTTCGATCCCGGGGTCATCAAGTTGACGGGTAATGTCGTCGGAGAACCGCCGTTTAGTGGGATTTTGCGCCATAAAGGCTGGCAGGTGGGGAAAATGAATCTGCCGACTTTATCAGGGCGCCAAAATGCTGAAATCATCGCCCCCGCGGAAGTGGAGGTTACATAATTGGGAAATTGAGCTAAAATTTGAAATGACTAAAATGAGCTAAAATTATGGTATTCTGTCGTTTTTATAAAAAGAGATAGAGCGTAGCGATTCCTTAATTTTAGTCATTTTAGTCATTTTAGATCACTTTAGGCATTCCCTTATTCTGCCATATCAGCCTGTTATTACAAGGAGCTGAAGCAAACATAAATATTACAAGGTAGACCTAGGTATCATCATAATGAGCCATTCGAAATATATCGTCGGTATCGGCGGCCGAGATGGATGACCCGGCAGCATCTGAAATTCATATTCTCGAGATTCCGCAGATTATCGGGCCGGGAAGTGTTGCCGAACGATCCATGCTGCCTTCATTCATTTTCCTGCCGGGAGAAAAAGACATGTCCCCGGACTCACTGAACCTGCCCTGGGAAAAGGATGTCAAACAGGTCGTCGGAGAATTCGCCCGAGAGCGGGGAGCCGAGCTTCCCCAGCGGCTGATCAGCTCGGCCAAATCCTGGCTTTGCCATCCGATGGTGGACCGCAATCAGGCGATTTTGCCCTGGGGCGCATCCCCGGAGGTGCCCAAGCTTTCCACTGTAGAGGCTTCCGCCGCCATCCTTGCGCATATTCGCCGGGCCTGGAACTTTTCCATGGCGCGTGAGGATGACAGTCTGGCATTGGAGCTGCAGGATGTTTATCTGACCGTACCGGCCTCATTCGATGCCGTGGCCCGTGAGTTGACGGTCAAAGCAGCTGAAATGGCGCATTTGCCCGATATTACCCTGCTGGAGGAGCCACAGGCGGCGTTTTATGCCTGGATCGAGGCATCCGGCGACCGCTGGCGCGATGTTATCGCAGCGGGAGATCTGGTGCTGGTGTGCGACCTGGGCGGCGGCACCAGCGATTTCAGTCTGATCCGCGTATCGGAATCGTTGGGAGAACTGGAGCTGGAGCGGATTGCCGTCGGCAATCATCTGTTGATCGGCGGCGACAATATGGACCTGGCCCTGGCCTATACCATCGCCAAACGTTTCTCTGAAAAAGGAACCCGACTGGATTCCTGGCAGATGCGCGCATTGTGGCACCAGTGCCGGGCCGCCAAGGAAAAACTGCTCGAACTTTCAGATAACGACACGGTTCCTGTTTCCATCCTGGGCCGGGGAAGCAGCCTGATTGGCGGTACCCTGAGAACAGACCTTAGTAGAGCTGAAGTGGAAAAGGTCATTGTGGACGGTTTCTTTCCGTTTTGCGACGCCGCCAGCCGTCCGGCTGCTATTCAAAGGGCCGGCATCCAGGAAACCGGGCTGCCGTATGAATCGGATCCGGCCGTGACCCAACATCTGGCTCAATTCCTGAGTCGCCAGGACGAACGTCCTTCAGAATTTCCCACGGCGGTGCTCTTCAACGGGGGGGTGATGAAAGCGTCTCTACTTCAAAAACGTATTGTGGATGTGTTATCTTCCTGGCAAAACGGGCTTGAACCGAGAATTCTGGAAGCCTCGAATCTGGATTTGGCAGTGGCCCGTGGTGCGGCATATTACGGTTTGGCTCGCAGAGGCCGCGGGGTTCGGATTCGAAGCGGGTTGAATAAATCCTATTATATCGGTGTTGCGGCGGCATTGCCGGCGGTTCCGGGAATGGCTGCCCCGATCAAGGCGTTGTGTGTTGCGCCCTTCGGTATGGAAGAAGGATCGGAAACGGAGATGACCGAACGCGAATTTAACCTGGTGGTGGGTGAGCCGGCAAAATTTGATTTTCTTGGCTCGGCCGTGCGAACCAATGAGGCCGTGGGTACGATCATTGAAGATTGGGAGGGGGATGTCGAGCCGATCACGACCATTGAAACAACCCTGGACGGGACATACGGCAGTGTTATCCCGGTATCGATCCAAATCAAAGTGACTGAAATCGGTACCCTGGAGATTTGGTGCGTTTCCAGACAAGACGACAAACGCTGGAAACTTGAATTCAATGTACGGGAAACGCCATGACGATCGACATTGCGGACCGCCGCTTTATCATCGGAATCGATCTGGGTACCACCAACTGCGCCGTTTCTTACGTAGATCTATTGGCAGAAGGGTCGGCGGCCAAACGCATCCGGATCTTTAAGATTCCTCAGATGACCGGCCCCGGGGAAGTCAACCGCCTTCCGGTGCTGCCTTCTTTTTTATACATCCCCGGCGAGTTCGATATTTCGCGGGAAGCCGTCGTTGAGTTGTGGGAAGGTGTTGACCCCAATTTTGCTGGCGCCTTCGCCAGGGATCATGGCGCCCGGGTGCCGGCCAGGTTGGTTGCCTCGGCCAAAAGCTGGCTGTGTCATGCCAACGTGGACCGCCAGGCGCGCATTCTGCCCTGGGGAGCAGATAAGGAAGTCTCCAAGATTTCACCGGTGATGGCCACCGCGGCTTATCTGAAACACATCCGCCTGGCCTGGAACCATTCATGGGGTGCGGATGAAAGCCTGCATCTGGAAAACCAGCTCATTGTCGCAACCGTGCCGGCCTCCTTTGACGAAGTCGCCCGCGAACTCACCCTGGAAGCCGCTAAATTAGGGGGCTTAAACAATGTTATTTTACTGGAAGAACCGCTGGCCGCTTTTTATAGCTGGCTGATGCGCCATGAAAAAGATTGGCAAGAATTCGTTCAAACCGGAGAATTGATTCTGATCTGCGATGTCGGCGGCGGCACCACCGATTTTACCCTGATCATTTTGAGGGAGGCCGAAGGCAGTCCCCGCTTTGAACGCATCGCCGTGGGTGATCATCTGATATTGGGCGGCGACAACATCGATCTGGCACTGGCCCGAAGGGTTGAAAGCGGTCTGACCGGCCCGCGCCGTTCCATGAGTACGGACCGCTGGAAAGCACTCTGCCATCAATGCCGACAAGCTAAGGAGTCGATTCTGGGCGGGTTTGCCGAAACTTTTAAGGTCACGCTGATGGGGGAGGGCAGCCGATTGATCGCCGGAACGCTGTCGGCGAAGCTGGGCCAAGACGAGATTTCAGAAACCGTGCTGGAGGGCTTTTTCCCGCTTGTCGAGGCGGTCAGCGCGCAGGACACGACCCGACGAAAGGGAATTACGGAATTCGGTCTGCCATATGAACAGGAGCCGGCAATTACCCGGCATCTTGGGCAGTTTCTGGAGCAACATGGTGATGATATTTTCCGGACATTACAGCGTCAGTCTTCCGAACCCGATTTAATCCTGTACAACGGCGGCTCGCTCAAGCCGGCAAAAATCCAACAACGCATTCGGGCTGCGTTGCAGCACTGGTACGGGCAACCAGATTCAGAACGACCCAGAGTGTTGGAGAACCCCGATCCGGATCTGGCCGTCGCCCTTGGCGCGGCCTATTACGGCCTGGTTAAAGTCGGGGAAGGGGTAAAAGTCGGCAGCGGCAGTCCACGTGCATATTATCTCGGTATTGCACGAACAGATGCCGTCGCACAGGACGCTCAAACTCGGGAAACGATCTGTGTTGTGGAACGGGGTCTCGAAGAAGGCAGCGCCATCGGCCTGCAGGGCAAATCCTTTGAGGTGCTGACCAATCAACCGGTCAGCTTCGATCTCTACAGTTCCAGTTATCGCAGCGGCGATCGCCATGGAGATGTCATCCGGATTGATGACTCTTTCTCCGTCCTGCCGCCCTTGCAAACTGTGATTCAGTACGGCAAAAAAGGTGTCCGCAAGGCAATTCCGGTAAAAATCGAGGCGGAGTACACCGAACTGGGCACCCTGGCACTGTGGTGTCGTTCCCGTATCAGCGACCATCGCTGGAAATTACAATTTCAGCTTCGTAACACGCCCGTGCCAGAAACGGTGGCCGATGCCCAAATCCTGGAAGCCTCGGTAACCGAAAATGTCCTGAGTTATATACGCGATATCCTAACCGGCAATGATAAGCAGCAAGTAGAGAAACTGACCAAGGGTATTGGGGGAATCGTTGATCTTCCCCGCAATGATTGGCCCCTGGGGTTTATCCGTACCCTGGCCGATGAATTGCTGGCGCTTTTAAAGATCCGCAAGAAAGGACCGATTTTTGAAAGCAGCTGGATGAACCTGTTGGGATTTTGCCTACGACCGGGGATCGGTGAAAGCTTTGATCAGCAGCGTATGCGGCAGCTTTGGCGGCTGTATCCGGGAGGTGCTGAGTTTGCCGGACATCCGCGGGTTCGATTGGAGTGGTGGATCATGTGGCGAAGGATCGCAGCCGGTCTGACACCCGGTCAGCAACGCCAGTTTTTTCAAGATGTTTCTGCTTTTTTACTGGGTAAGAAGGGCGAGATCAAGAAAGTCACCCCCCAGGAACAGCTTGAGATCTGGATGGCGGTTGCCAACATGGAAAAGCTTTACAGTAAGGAAAAGATCGAACTGGGACGAAAATTGCTCGCAGTACCTTCTGTAAAAAAGCTAAAGGCGCAGCACCTGTGGGCGCTGTCCCGTTTGGGAGCCCGCGAGTTGTTATACGGCCCTGCCGATCGGGTCATCCCGCCGGCTGAAGTTTTGGCCCGCAAAACCGGGGATCGATCGCGGGACCTGGATGAAAAAATTCAAACCGACATATTGGATTGGATGGCGCAACATGACATGCCGCTGGAGCGTATGCGGCGGGTGCGGGAAATCGTGCCGCTGGCCCACCAGGACCAGGACGCCATCTTCGGCGAGTCCCTGCCCCAAGGAATCATTTTGCGGGCGTGAGGATGCCACACCAAAATACCATTGTTCAGGAGTATTAGGGCCGCAGAAGATACGAATTATGATGTGTGAGCGAAAATACGCTTGACTTGGCCAAAATTTAGGCCTATCTCTTGGACATGAAAGTAGCCAATATTGGAGAGTTCAAAAACAAATTGAGCAAATTCATCGGCTTGGTAGAGCAAGGGGAAGTTGTACAAATATGCAAACACAACGTACCGGTTGCAAAGCTTGTCCCCTATGGATCAGAAAAAACCGGCAACTCTACCCAACTTGGATGTGGAGAGGGAACCGTAGAAATCAAAGGTGATCTGACAGAGCCGCTGATTCCTGAAGAAAAATAGTATCGATCTCGATATCATGGAAGAAGCTTATTCCCTTCCGGAAGCTTTTCACGCCGATCCGGCTGATCGGATACTAACAGCCACTGCGCGGTTAAAAAATTACACCCTTCTTACTGCCGATCGAAAAGTCCTTTACTATCCTCACGCTAATG
>CAMYLH010000304.1 GCA_947259065.1 uncultured Desulfobacterales bacterium | reverse complement strand
TCCGACTATTTTAACTGTCTCAGCCTCGATCGTCTGGAAACCGATGGTCAGGATATGTCCGGTTTTATCAATGACAACACCACTTGCCACCCGATTTGTCCCAAATCTTTCTGCCGTGCGGGCATTTTCAGGCACCGAGATTCGGATCTCAACAATAGCATCCAAGGGTTTCTCGGTTCCTTGTTCCGCATGGACAGTTGCCGAAACGGTGGCTAAAATAACGAAGAGAATATTCAGGTAAATTTTTTTCATAAAAACCATCCTTTCTTTGACAAGTATCAAGCAAGGACTAGTGCCTCACAACTTATTGTAAAACATAACCCCATCTCTCTTCTTCAAATGATTGAGGCAGACCAATATTTTTGCCCGCTTTCTCTTTGTCCTAAAACTTTAGGTTTCTTGCCGGTTTGACATCAAGTCGCGATAAATTGAGAGACTTTCGGAAAAGGCCAAAAATGGCGATTCCAGCATTCTTACTAAGACGCAGCCTCTGAATGGTTTTTTATTGCCTTTTTAATTCTGGAAGGTGTCATCGGAAGCTCGTACAGGCGAATGCCGATAGCGTCGTAAACCGCATTGGCGATCACAGCGCCCATGGGTGTGATGGCCGGCTCGCCACACCCCTGTGGCGGCATGGCAGGATTGTCTACCAATACGGTCTCAATTTTGGGCAGCCATGAAAACCGAGGCAATTCGTAGGTGTCAAAGTTCTCATCGAGGATTTTACCACCTCTGAAACGAATCTCTTCACTTAAGACGTACCCCAGTCCCATGGTGATGCAGCCTTCTATTTGTAATCTGACGCCCTCTGGGTTGATCACCTCACCTGTATCCTGCGCGCAAACAACCCTTTGTACCCGAGCCGCCCCTGACGTCTCGTCGACCTTGACTTCGGCCATGGTGGCAACGTAGGTTCCTTTGTAATCCGTGCAGGCAATGCCAAAGCCTCTCTTGGTTGGTGCCTTGGCGAATCGGTGACCGAACTTTTCGGCGGCAGTATTGAGTACCTTGCGCATGCGTTTATCCGTCAGATGGTTGAGACGAAATGTTAGCGGATCCAGACCGGCTGCTGCGGCCATAATGTCAATTTGGGATTCCATGGCAAAAACATTGCTGTTGCTGCCGGGTCCCCGCCATGCGCCAACAGAGAAGGGATGCGTCTGACTGCCGCCACCCATCCACCCGCCGCGGGCGGCAACACGCTGGTTGGGAATGTCATAAAAAGGTTTCGAGCTTCTTGAACCCGCAAAATAATTGTCATAATCCCAGTAAACGATACGTTGACTGCGGTCCAGACCGGATCTAACCTTGATAACCGCTGCTGGCCGAAAGGTATCGAAGAAAAACTCCTCTTTGCGCGTCCAGGCCACCTGCACTGGTTTACCCGCCAGCTTAGCCAACCGGGCGGCCTCGATCACCTGCCTGTTGCGGGTTTTGCCGCCAAACCCGCCTCCCACAAAAGGCGTGATGACGCGCACGTTCTGGGGTGTCAGCCCCACGGTGCTGGCTACCTCCTGCTGAGCCCAAAACGGTGTTTGGGTCGAGGCCCAGACCGTCGCCTTTTGACCTTCAATCTGCACAACAGCCGTATGGGGTTCCATGGGCGCATGGGCGACATAATGATTCAAATACGTAGCTTCGAATTTCTGTGCGGCATGATTCCGCCCTGTTTCGATATTGCCGTTTTGTGCGATGATCTCCGCGGACGGTGCAGAACGAAGAAGATGATCGAAGATGGTGCGATTGTCAACTCTCGGCTCTGGCTGTTCCCATTCGACGTTTATCTTATCCAAGGCTTTTTGGGCCTCGTCCGGATATTGATGCAGGGTGGCAATCAGATCGCCGTCCCGGATGATTTTAACACCCTTGATTTTTTTGGCGGAATCCAGTTCTATACGTTTTAGAATGGCGTCATGGGCCGGCGGCCGCAAAATTTTGGCATAGAGCATTCCTGGCAACCGGATGTCTCCTGAGTAGTGCGCTTCACCGGTCACCTTTTGCCGCGCGTCTATGCGGCCGGTGGCTTTACCAGAAATGGTGTGCTGGGAAGCAGGCAGAGGGGATACGCTTTGTTTCAAACGACGTTCGATTATTTTCCCCGCCGTAAGCTTGGCGTACGTCACGCTCTGGTTCGAATTCTTTCGATCGATGATTTGTCCATCCTTAACCTTCAATTGCGATGGCGGCACGTTCAGCTTCTCGGCAGCCATTTGAACCAGAACCGATCGTGCTTCGGCTGCCGCCTGCCGCAGGGCCACACCAAAATATGGTGTGCTCAGAGAACCGAAGGTGCCCCTGTCATAAGGACATAGCAGGGTATCCCCCATCACCATTTCCACCGACGTCAGCGGTACGACAAGCTCATCTGCCAGCATCTGGGCCAGAGAGGTGATAACTCCCTGGCCCATCTCAATTTTACCGGTAAAACAGGTAATCCGACCGTCAGCGCCGATTCTAAAAAACGTATTGAAGTCCGCCTGGGACTCCGACCAGGACGACGGATCTCCAAAAGATACGTAGACTATTATACCGCCGCCCAGCAAGCCCATACGCTTGAAGAATTCCCGGCGAGTCACCTGCGCGGAGGACGTCGAACGAACGTTTGAGGATTTGACAAATTTTCCGTTCTTCATCCCTGCCCTCCTTTCTTCATTCGTCTCGCGGCGGTTTGAATGGCCTGAACAATTCTGACATGTGACCCGCAGCGGCAAAGGTTGTCATCCATCGCTGCGATGATCTCATCTTGCGTCGGCTGATAGTTTTCGGCCAAAAAACTGTACGCCTTCATGATCATCCCTGACGTACAAAAGCCACACTGCATGGCATCATGATCAATAAACGCCTGCTGGATCGGATGCAGTTTCCCATTTTGGGCCAGGCCTTCGATGGTAACGACCTCGGCACCGTCCACATCCTCAACGGGAGTTTGACATGATAGCACTGCCTCCCCGTTTACCAGCACCGTGCAGGCACCGCACAAGCCCTCACCGCATGCATATTTGACCCCGGTCAATGCCAGATCCGTTCGCAATGTCCATAGGAGCGGTCGGTCTTCTGCAACCTTCAAGGTGACGGACTTGCCGTTGAGTCTAAATTGAACAGTCGCCATGGCATCTAACTTCCTATTTCAAAGTTTCCGCAAGAAATTCTGTAAAGCGCTTCCAGGATTTTTTATCTGCTGCCTCTTGGTAAAGTCATTAAGACTATGAATATGCATTTTAATTCCTACAATTTCAGATTTGTTTAAGTATATCCGGACTTCGTTTTAAATTAAGATATACTTTAAAATTAACCTCAAATTTGATGGAGCTTCGATTACAGATTGCCATTCTATTTAATTCGACAGCTATCGAAATCCATGGCGATTTGAAAATAACAAATTATTCCAGATAGATTTTGGATACACGATACACACCTACGAATCAACCGTTAATTCGAACTTTTGTCAACTCAAACATCATAGGTGCACCTTATATGGCGAGGAGCCTGACTGTATTCTATATCGAGTGGATTTCCTGAATCGAATCCGTTGAATTAATTGATTCTATTGTGTATTTGTTCAGCTAACCCACATCCGATCCGCTCATATTTCACAAGGAACCAAAAAATCTACTAAGTTTGGATCTTGGCATACATTTATGGTTGGATTTTGAGTTGTGATCAAATTTTTGAAGACAGATCAGTCGATACTAAATGACATTCGCGCCGGACTGAAAACGATTCCTCGCTTCAAGATATCTTTTGAGTATAATATCGTTTTGCCCACTCTGATCATTACAGAAGCAGGCTCCAAAACACCTCCAGCTGCTGTGGTCAAAAGCCATGGTGGTAAGCGTTGAGGAAAAGGCTCCGTAATGACGATACTCGGCGATCACTTGGTCGTTCGAATATCCGCTGGAGACGATTACTGCTGCGGTTGGGTCCAAAGATAGTATTTTAGAGACCGCTTCTTCGCCACCCATGCCGCCAGGTATGGTAAGATCTAAAATTACGGCTTCAAAAGCATGCCCTTTTTCCTGCGCCAGCCGGTAAAGTTCAACGGCCTCGGTACCATCGCGCGCACACACGACCTCATAGCCCAATAGTTGCAGCATCTCGCTGCCCACTTTTCTAATTATATGCTCATCATCCATGAGCAAAACTTTTCCGACTCCGTGCATGAGTTTGCTAGGGCGGCTAGATAGTTCTGAAATCGCCATTTCGGCGGCGGGTAAATACATATGAAACGTCGAGCCCTCACCTTCAGATTCAGCCGTTATGTACCCGTTGTGCCGATCGACGATGGAATAAGCCACAGTCAGCCCGATACCGCTTCCTTTTTGCTTGGTTGTAAAATAGGGGTCAAATATTCTTGTGAGATGGTCTCTGGGGATGCCGATGCCTTGATCCCGGATGGAAATCTTCACATACTTGCCAGACTTAGAAGGTATTCGGGCTGGCGAACTAATTTCAACATTTTGGGTTTTGACTTCAATAACACCGCCGGCCGGCATAGACTGCTCAGCATTGATGATGATATTGCTGATAACCTGGCTGATCTGACCTGCATCGATTGATACCGGCCAGAGGTCTTTAGGTAGATCGAAGGTGCAGCGCACATTGGAACCTCGTAGAGCAAAAATAGACGCTTCCTTGAGCAGTTCTGCGATGGAAACAATTTCCTTAATCGGCTTGCCTCCTTTGGAAAACGTCAGTAGCTGCTGAGTAAGATTTTTTGTGCGCATGGCAGCCCTTTCAATCTCCTCCAATTTTTCCAGAATCTGATCGCCCGGATTGGCATAGAACTTGGCAAGGGAAATGTTGCCGATGATGGCCGTCAGCGAGTTGTTGAAATCATGGGCGATGCCGCCGGCCAGAATCCCGATAGATTCAAGCTTTTGGACTTTCTGTCGTTCATCCTGCAAGCGACGCTTTTCGGTCGCATCGCGAAACACCAAAACCACACCGATCGTCCCTTTCTGCTGGTCCAGAATCGGTGCTCCGCTGTCTTCAATCACCCGCTCCGTGCCATCTTTGCTGACCAGAACTGTATTGTTAGCCAGCCCGACAATCCCGCCAGTTTCAAGCACCTTTGTCACAGGATTGTCACAGCATTCACGGGTATGCTCATTGATAGTGTTAAAAACCCTCTCCAGCGGCTCGCCAAGTGCTTCTTCCTGCCGCCAACCGGTGAGCTGTTCGGCCACCCTGTTTATCAACGAAATCCTGCCCTCGACATCGGTTGTGATGACGGCATCTCCGATGCTGCGCAATGTGACGGCCAGACGCTCTTTTTCTTCTGCCAAAGATGCCTCTGCCTTTCTGCGCTCTGTTATGTGACGCCACTCTCGCAGAACTTGGGTGGCCAGATGAGGCATATCTCTCAGTGTCACCTCCGACTTGGCGATGTAATCCAAGGCACCGGCCTTCATGGCTTCTACAGCTGCCTTTTCATCCCCGTAACTGGTCATCACCACTACCGGATATAATGCTCCGGCGGCTTCGCCAGGCAATAGATCACTGCCCATGCCGTCTGGCAGAAACAGATCAACCAAAACAAGATCCGGGCGGCAGGCCGAAAGATATTGTTTTGCCTCTTTGAGACTGGAGACCACAGCCAACTCGAAGCGCTCGGTATGCTTCTCAAAAGCCCGACGCACCAGCTCGACATGAGCCGGTTCATCTTCCACCATTAAGATCTTGAATTGCTTTGCCATGGCTAATTGTCCTCTATTTGGCAATTCCATTCAATGCTTATACGCCACAGTCAATGCCGGGGATGACGATTTAAGGTCAGCCAATACAACCCCAAGGTTTCAATCATCACTGTGAACTTTTCGTAATCTATCGGTTTGACCAGATAGCTGTTGGCATACTGACGGTAGGCGGCGGCAATGTCCCTATCAGCCTCGGATGAACTGAGCACCACCACCGGCAGCGAACGCAGATCCTCAGATGATTTGATTTGCTTAAGGACTTCCAGGCCGTCGACTTTGGGTAAGCGCAGATCCAGCAGAACCAATTGCGGTGTTGGATACATCAAATCGTCGGCATAGGGGCCTCGCCGGTATATATAATCCAGTGCCGCCTCGCCGTCTGACACATGTTGGATCCTGTGGGCGATGCTACAATTCCGTAGCAGTCGAAAAATCATTTCGGCATGGTGAGGATTATCCTCCACCAACAAAACAACCATCGCGTCGTCTTTCATGCTAAGAATGCTCCCTTACCTCCGCTTCAAACTTAACCGGCACAGTGAAGCAAAAGGTGCTGCCACAGCCGATGCCTTTGGACTCCACCCAGATGCGGCCACCATGGATCTCGATGATCCGCTTGACAATCGCTAGCCCCACCCCCGTGCCTTCCACCGCAGGATCCAACTTTTCAAACAACCCGAAAATCTTCTCCTGGTATTGGGGAGCTACCCCGATGCCATTGTCCTGCACGTAGTAAATAACCTCATCAGCCACAGACCTTATCCCGACCGTGATTTCCGGCGCTGGCTGTGAGTGCAGGCACTTTATCGCGTTGTCCAGCAGGTTTACAAACACTTCACGAAGCCGCTGACGGTCCCCATAAAGAAGGTGCCGGTCGGCGGCAATCTTAACCTGTCCTTTTTTAGCATTCAGGCGGCCTGACACCATTTCCACCGCTTCACGCACGATCTCCTCAAAATGAATTTCCTCGGGAGGATTCATGAGGCGCCCGATTCTCGAGAGTTCCAGCAAATCATTCAGTAGCCACTGCATTTTCTCGGTCGCTGCAGTAATATACTCGATATCACTCTTCATGCGCTGCGCATTCCCTGCCGTGGCGTCCTCCTGCAAGAAGCCCAGAAAACCGCGGATGGTAATCAAGGGGCTCTTGAGGTCGTGCGAAACTGTGTAGGTAAAGCGCTCCAATTCGGCATTCTTGGCCTCCAGTTCCCCAATCAATGTCTCACGCTCCTGCTGGCGCAGCGCAAGTTCTTGGACTTTCGTCTCAAGCTCTGACTGGTAATTAATGAGCTGGCGGTTTTTTTGTTCCAGCGTATCAAGCATGTCGTTAAAGATCAATCCCAGTTGCACGATGTCGTCTTTCTGTCCGCTGGCATAGTCAAAGCGCGAGGATGATTTCCCCGCCTTAATATCCATCATGACGCTTGCCACCGAGCGGATGGGACGTATGATCTTGCGTGCCACAATCATTAGGATGAACAAAAGCGCGACGACACTCAGGGCTGATGAAATTAGAAAAGAGTATTTCAGGCGTTTCCGGATGGCATCAGCAGCCAAAAATTCATCATTCAGTAGCTCTTGTGCTCGCCCTGAAATGGATCCCAAAAGTTCCGTCAGCGCTGCGCTGGTATCGTTGAAATGTCTGGCAACAGTTTTGAATTTCTGATCGATAGCGAAGTCCTCTTCGAGAACCTTGCGGTAACCCTCTATATAGCTTTCCAGACGTTCGTCCAATAGTTCATCTTGTATGAATTTGTTTTTCAGTGAATTAATCACTACGTTCAGCGCTTGATATTCAGTTTGTTGGTGAGCGCGCACATAGCCAATTTGAAAATGGGTTATAACCAGCAGCGGTTTTAAAAAATTCAATTTTCCTGTGTCGAGAATGGAGGAGGCCAGCGATTGGTAGCTCGACTCGAGCCGGGTGAGCTGCAAGCGTTGGTCGGTATTGAGCTGGATCAGCTGATTGTAATTCTGCTCGTAAGATGAAAGGATCTTGGCCACTTCCTCAAGATCACGCGAGATGTAGTTTTCGGGTGAACGGATTTTCAAAATTGACAGCTGGGATTTCATTTCCGCCATTAATTGGCCGAAATGCAGCTCTGCATCGGGGAATTCCTGGGAAAACACGGCTCGCTCCCAATACCGCATCCGAAAAAACAAATTCAGCAAGTTGCGTATGTTCCTCTCTATGTCAATCATGTCTTCACCTTGCGCGGCAATACGGGACTCCTTATTGATGAAATAGGCTAGTTGAACATAGTTGAGACAAAACAAAAATACCAATACAGCCGCGATCGTGTAGAATCTTTGATTGATCGTGCGAAACATGCCGGTTCCTTATTATCTTTCGATGACTTCCAGATCGACCCGTATCGACGAGGCCTGCTTTTCTCCCCGCCAAAAGCGCGT
>CAMYLH010000303.1 GCA_947259065.1 uncultured Desulfobacterales bacterium | reverse complement strand
ATGGAAAACAAGGGTTTCGGTGTATGGTCGGTATAGGGCCGTAATCGATTTCCATATCCTGCGGCCAGGATCAGTGCTTTCATGGCTGCAAATGTTTGAGTGCATTTTGGATGGCACCGGCATAAATTTTGATTTTTTCGGTGTCCTCGGTTCCTTTTATGCCACGACTGGTGAACATTTCAACCGCATTTTGATAGCTGACTTTGGACAAGGCTTCTTTGCGCTCGACTTCTTTGCGCTTATACATACGATTACCTCTGTTGGTTATTTTTTTCAGGTGATCTTTTGATTTTACCGAGTTTTGCGGGTTTCGCATGAAGTAGTTGAGCACGATCCAGTATGACTCGATAAAGGTTTTAAGAAAAAGGGCAAACAATTTTAATTTGCGAAAACCCGTCGGGATGACATCGTAGGTGTCGGGCAGGGTTTGATGAGGAATCAAAAAACCCTCGTCAATGAAGGCCTTGATGGTTTTTCTGACATTAAACCCAGGTCCGCTATCCACATCAAAAGCGAATTCATATTTAAAAAAATTCTGCCAAAACGCATATCCATCATGCAGCTCGGGTGCGGTAAACCGGAAGGTATCTTTCTGAAGGATTGCCAATGCGGTGTATGCCGCCGGAATGAAAAACGCGATACAATTGTTTTTGTAGTATTCCAGTTGAAGTCGTCGGTCTTCGTTGATTAAAAAATATGGTTCGGCATCTTTTTCCTTTTTATCTGTTTCGATCCTTTCAATGAGTTTTCTCTGCGAATATGAATCAATGACCTGTTCGAAGGCCCGGAGGGAATCGGAAACGAGGGTGTCAGCCAGTTTGGCGTTCTGGACTGCAAGGTATTTCAGGTAGAGTGAATTGACATCGAGTAACTCGCTAAAAGAAAATGTTTTTTTAGTGAAGTTGAGAATCGCGCTGGCAACCACCGCATGCGGCGTTACCACCGATACCCGGTTGATGGCGTCTAACACCCGATAGCCCAAGTTTCGTATCAGGGCATTTTTTTCTTTGGAGGTCATCTGTGCCAGCGGCTGATTATAGCGGCTTAACAACTGGTTTAAGGATATGGGGTCATGGAATTGGATATATATTTTGCCGTAGCGTTTTTTGAGAAATTTGCGGGCCCGGATTACCTGAATAAAATTCTCCGCTTCCTTCTGCCCGCCGCCAAGTTCGTGCAGGTAGGACGTTTCTTCGATAATCCGGTCATATCCGATATAGATCGGCACGAAAATCATATCCTCACAGGCATCATTTTGAAAGGCGCTGATCAGGATGGACAGCAAACCCAGCTTCGGCATGAGCAGTTTACCGGTCCGGCTTCGACCGCCCTCGATAAACTGCTCGATGTGATAACCTTCCTCCAGCAGCTTGTGGACATATTCGGCAAAAACCCTAGCGTAGAGTACCGCCCCGCCGAAAGATCGACGCAGGAAGAAGGCACCACCGCAGCGAAATAAGGGGCCCATGGGCCAGAATGAAAGATTTTTTCCGGCCGCGATATGGGGCACCGGCATGTTATTTTGATACAGGATGTAATCGAGGATCAGGTAATCAATATGGCTCTTGTGACAGGGAATCAGGACAAGCGGACCCTTGTGAGACATATTTTTTACCTTGTTGAGAACCTCATGATTGGTTGATACTCCATCGAACATGGTGCGCGTAATCCAGGCCACAATCACCGCCGCAACCTTTATGAAAGCCGGCTTATAATTCGCCGCGATTTCTTTTATGAGCACATCTGCCTTGCGATGAACTTCCTGGATGGGAATTTTTCGGCTTTGCGCATAGGTATCCATGAATCGCTGAAAACGTCCGGAAGTCAGAATACTCTCCCTCAGCTCCTCGCTGGATTTACGAATAGGCCCGGTGATGCTTTGGCGGTGGCGATTTAACCGCACCACCAGATCGCGGCGCAGCACCAGGGACTGATAATCCGTGGATTGATGTCGGATTTGAGCGGTTTGCAGGTAATGTTTCAGGTTTAACGGTTCAGACACCTCTACAAAAACTCTGCCGGGGGTTTTGGTCAATGTATACAGACGTCTGATCTTTCCGGGTTTATCTTCAGGTCCGAACAGGATGTCGATTAACGTCGGGTTCTCGCGACGGGCGGTTTTGCTGAAAAACATCAGTTGCGGTATCAGATAGATCGGCCGGTCAATGGACTTCTGCATGTCGATGAGGTAGTGGATCGGATCGGTTTCCGCCTTGATAAACCGGCGGTAGAAATTCTTTTTACCGACCAGCGATAATAATCCGCATCGACCGTTGATTAATTCCTGCTTGAGGTAGCCGCGGTCATACGGATTGGGTAGTCTCTGATGTCGAAGCAAGAAAACCAGCTTGGCAAACAGAATCCTGAGAATGCGTGACACCGGTTGCCAGAGATAGACTTTGTGGTCAAAGCCAATCTGTGGAAACGGCAGATTTTTATCACGGTAGCGGTTGTAATAGAAGAGGTATTCGAAATTACTTTGGAATTTGGTGACATAAACGACAACCGCATTATTGTCCAGCCGTTGAACAATTTTCATCTGCTCCTCATCCGACTTAATTCCGGAGTAGAAGAGCTTCAGAATCAGATTGGAGAAGCTGCCGATGTCCCGTGGAAGAAGGCAGGCAAAATGATCATTGGAGCCTTGCAAGAGTTTGCTGATCCATCGGGGGAAGATCCCACCGGAAAGCGCGGGCTTTTCCTTTTTTGGCATGATTGAAATCCGTAGGAAAGCTTTTTCCTTTTTAGGAAGCTTTTTCTTTTTTAAACTAACAGAATAGCATATGGTTTGCAATATTTTATTGGCTTGCGTTACACACTATATTGTGGTATTTCCACCACAATTCAGTTAAAGACGGTTTTTCCATTCAGTATAATCTCAATTCAAATGAAAGGAGGTCATGGCTATATGAAGACATTAGTTGGCGGCGCAATCGCAGTGATATTGGGGGTGATCGGGATTGTTGCTTGGTTTCCTCAATTTCTGACCGTTCTAGCCGGTACCATTCCTGTGATGTTCTTGCTCGGTGGTGCTCTGGCTATTTACCTGGGCGTTGATGAACTCAAAGACACCTGGAAGGAAGCAGAAACCCCGGTGACTGATTCCGGGCCTGAGGAGGATGTTGGAAAATATAAAAAAGAGATAGATGAACTCAAAGAAGAGATCGAAACCTTAAAGAAAGATTAACCTCGGTTGAGAGGTTCAGGGGTTCAGCGTTCAGGGTTGAAAAAACATCGACAGCTCAAATTAAATGGATCGTGTCTTCATCTGGCTATAAATCCGTTTCACGCAATAGGGTATGGCCGGAATTCCAGATTCTGATCAATATTGGGAGCCGTATCCATCGGTTTTAACCTTTGAACCCCTGAACCCTTGAACGCCTATTTTTACGTTTTCCCCTGCTTGATGGCAGAGGTGGCTAAATAATCCGCCCGTTCATTTCCCGGATGCCCGGAATGCCCTCTGACCTTGATAATTTGAAGGTCTTTGAATCTGCCCATGAGTTTTTTGATGGATGCGACCACTTCCTGGTTTTTTCTAGCCTTCCAGTTCAGCACAAGAAGTCCATAGGCATATTTGCTGTCCGTAAACAGTCTGACGGGGGAATCCATATTTTTCAAGGCTGACAAACCGGCTTCGATGGCCTTAAGCTCCGCAATGTTGTTGGTGGCATTGCCGATATATTTTGAGATTTCCTTTTCATGTTTCCCGTAACGCAGCAGCACACCGATTCCGGATGGCCCTGGATTACCGGAAGAAGCCCCATCGGTAAACAAACAGATTTTGTCCTTATATTCGGTTTCATCCCAGTCTGTCCGGTCGGCAACTTTTTTATCTTTTCTATTTTTTTTAGACTTACTTTTATTTAAGTGCAGCGATTTTGTCGGGGGGGTGTCCAGGGGTCGAACATTGTTTTTATTGACCCAGTATTCATAATCCTGTTTAATCTGATATTTGATGAATACCTTACCGTTTTTGGAAACAGGCATCCCCTTGGCATCTGTGGCCATTTTGGAAACAGGCATCCCCTTGGCATCTGTGGCCATCCAGACCTTGTTTTCTCTAAACCACATTCGTTTCCAGTCTTTGATTTCCGAGCGCTGATCTTTGGGCATATTCGATATGAACGTTAATGGCCTTCGGCTGTTGGAGGAGCATTTCGCTTTAGGCCAGAGGTTTAAGGTTTACGATGGAAGAAGGAAGACCGCTTCGCTAGGAGGAGGGAGGACAGAAAATAAGCGAAAGGACGATGGAAGGCCCTTTCGTCCCTTCGTCCATCTTCCATCGCCCATCTTTCGTCTTTTTTACTCCCCTTTCCGCCTTCCGCATTCAATTTCCTTAGTCTTCAGCTCAATCGTATAACTGAAACTCCCGGCTGATGATTTTAAACTGGTTGAGGCCTTCCTGCCAGTCGGCCTCAATATCGTCAATCGGCTCCAGGTTTTCAAGTCGCTCACGGATACCCCGATCCCCTATGATCAGGTCGATGGGCAACCGTTCAAATTCATATTCATAGGGTGGGGGTTTCCATTCAAATTGACCACGATGGTTTGCCATTATAGCCTGGAGCAGATGCAGCGTCGTTTTATATGGGCGATAGCGCAGTGGGTCCGTGACGTGAATTTGAAAGCCATTACACGGGGTTTCCCGCCATTTGTTTGATGTCGGTTGGAAAACAGCCGGTCTGAAGAGAACCCCGGGTATCTTCTCGGTCTCTAAACCGGCAGATATCTTTTCCACATCGATATACGGTGCTCCAAACAGCTCAAACGGCTGGGTGGTGCCGCGTCCTTCGGATACATTGGTACCCTCCCATAAAACCTGCCCGGGGTATACCATGGCCGACATAAGGGTAGGCAAATTGGGTGATGGGGCAACCCAAGGCAGGCCGGTGTCTGCAAACAGCATCCTTCGCTGCCACCCGTTCATGGGAATTACTTCAAGATCACATCCGATTTCAAAGTGATCATTGAACATTACCGCAAGCTCGCCGATGGTTAACCCGTGTCGCATGGGAATCGGAAACCTGCCGACAAAGGATTTACAATCAGAAACCAGTTGATTCCCTTCGATATCGATTCCATTTATGGGGTTAGGCCGATCCAGGACCAAAACCCGGATATTGTATTTTGCGGCCGCTTCGAGGCAGTACGAAAGGGTGTAAATAAACGTGTATACCCGGGTACCCACATCCTGCAAGTCAACGACCAGGACATCGATGGGCTCGAACATCCGCGCGCTGGGAATACGGGTTTTTCCGTACAGACTGAAAACAGGAATTTGTAAAACCGGATCCAGCAAATCCGCTGACTCGATCATATTATCCTGTTTTTCGGCAAAAAATCCATGTTGGGGAGAGTACAGTGCCTTCAGTTTACTCGGAAATGTTTGATGCATCAGTGTTCGCGCATGTGTTATCTGTCGATCCACCGAGGCCGGATTGCATAGAAGGCCTAAGCGTTCGTCCCGGATCCATCGATTGGGTTCTGCAATCAGTTTTTCAAGACCGGTTTGTACCGTAATCATATCCCTAATCCAATCTTCCCCAAAGCTGAAAATTTATTGTAAAATTGAAAACCTGGTCCTCCCCCCGGGCTGTAGGACCTACGGGTCGGAAGCTGGGCCAGGATCCTTTACTCTTTTTTACTATCATAGCGGCCGTAAAATCAAAAGGGGAAAGTATGCAGTCGGTGGTTTTCCGTTTCCTAAAACACTTGACATGGAAGAAAATACCCAATAAATAGACTGATTCGGCTTGTTTCATTGTATATGTGTGTCCAAAGCCTTATTTTAGCTTTAAGGCTTAGGTAATTCCCTTCGCAGAAAAGGGCGTATTTTGAACATCAATTTAAGTGGATTAGTTGTCATCGTCGGAAACTACGGCAGCGGCAAGACGGAAGTTTCGATCAATCTGGCGGTCTATTGTAAGCGGGCCGGTCTAAACGTCGGCATCGCTGATCTTGATCTGGTAAACCCTTATTTCAGGACACGTGAAGCCAGATTTACACTAACCGATCTCGGCATTAAGGTGATCTTGCCGCCGGAACAGTATCTCCAGGCCGACCTTCCGGTTCTTAGCCCCACCATAGCGGGCATGATAAGGGATTCCGGCGATCTTATGATCTTGGATGTTGGTGGGGACGATGCCGGTGCAAAGGTCCTGTCAGCTCTGGCAGATGCTTTCCGCGGCAAAAAGGTGCATATGCTACAGGTTGTAAATCCGCTACGTCCTCAGACAAGCACCGTGTCGGGTTGCGTAAGCATGCGCCATGAAATTGAAAAAGCTGCCCAATTGACGATCACAGGACTCATCGGCAACGCGAATCTAATCGATGAAACCAGTGCCGAGGATATTTACAGCGGTTATGAATTTGTTCAAACTGTGTCGCAGTCAAGTGGACTGCCGCTGGAGTTTATTACTGTTTCACTGGAACTGCTGCCGAAAATCGATATGAAACGGTTTTCCTGTGCGGTCCTGCCCATTGCCCGGCAACTGGTTCCGCCATGGTTGAAGGTAAGTGAATTCAAGAATTGAGCTTAGGCCCTTAACGGGTTTTTTCTAACAGCATGTTGTCAGAAAATGAAGGTGTCAGGTGTCGGGTGTCAGGGAAAGGAGATGTTAGACACTGAAACCTGACACCCGAAACCTGACACCTATTTAATTGGAGGAGTTATTTCCGTATGGCATATCAGCATTATATCGACAAAGACCGTTGCAAAGGTTGCGGGTTATGCGTTACCGTATGCCCCAAAAATGTTCTGGAAATATCAGATAAGATCAATACCAAGGGCTATTTTCCGGCCTACCAGGCTCGTCCGGAAGACTGTATATTCTGTGCCATCTGCTGCACCATGTGCCCGGATGTTGCCATAACCATCAGTGAAATCGAAGAAAAGGCGGCAGCACAAAAATAATCGGAGGATAAATATGAGTAAGGTATTGATGAAAGGTAATGAAGCAATTGGCGAGGCTGCCATTCGGGCCGGATGCCTCAATTATTTTGCCTATCCCATTACGCCGCAAACTGAAGTGGCTGAATATCTTTCCAAGCGTATGACTGAGGTTAACGGTGTATTTTTGCAGGGTGAAAGTGAAGTGGCGGTATCCTATATGATCTTTGGCGCCTCGGCTTGCGGTGAGCGAGTATTTACAACTTCCTCGAGTCCTGGGATCAGCCTGATGAGTGAGGGAATCAGCTATATTACGGCCGCCGAGTGTCCAGCGGTGTTTGTCAATATTATGCGAGGAGGGCCCGGACTGGGAGGAATACTTCCCTCCCAGGCGGATTATTTCCAAGCGACCAAAGGCGGCGGTCATGGTGACTACAGACTGATGGTCATGGCGCCGGCCAGTGTCCAGGAAGCTGTTGAAATGGTCATGCAGGCCTTTTCTTTGGCCGATAAATATCGCAATCCGGTGATGATTCTGGGCGACGGGTTGATCGGCCAGATGATGGAACCGGTGGAATTCCCGGATCGCCTCAAAGTTAAAC
>CAMYLH010000302.1 GCA_947259065.1 uncultured Desulfobacterales bacterium | reverse complement strand
GTCGCTCTCCGAGGCGTAGGCGCTACAACCCCCTACGAGCCGGAGGCTTCGCTCCGTCATTTTTATGATCTTTTTTATAATGAAAGCATCTCTTTTGATATCATGGATGTACTGGCTTAACTAACCGTATCGGTCAATTTTTTTAACCCTGAACGTTGAACCCTGAACCGTTCAGCCTAAAGAACCTCCATTTATGTCTTCTAAAAAATCGGTAATTCTCGGATATGATGCGGTTTCTCCCTTGGGAACCGAAATGGATATCCAGTGGACCCGAGCGATCCGGGGTGAAAGCGGTATCGGACCACTGACCCGTTTTCCGCTGACAGCTGATTTTCCGGTCCACATTGCCGGGGAAGTCGAAGACATTGACACCGAAGGCTACCCCTTTTTAAGCCCGCGCAAATTGGCTCTGTGGCCGTCTCCAATTTTCAAATATGCAATGCTGGTCGTTCATCGGGCCCTTGTAAAAAGCGGCATCGACATCACAGCGGAGTTGTCGCCGCGGGTGGCGATTACCTTCAGCTCGGCCGTGGGCGGACAAGATGCGGTTCTCAACGCCGACCGTCGTATGATTGCTGAAAACAAGCTGCCGCCGCCCTATGCCAATCCCAACTCATGCATTAATATGGTCGGCGGTAAAATATCGATTTTAACTAAGGCCACCGGCCCGATTACATCGCCCATCTCAGCCTGTGCCACGGGGGTGACATCCATAATTATCGGAGCCCTCCTGTTGGCCCAGGGCCAGGCCGATGTCGCCATTTGCGGTGCCGTTGACTTCGCCCTGGTGGAACCTATCGTAGCCGGCTTCGCAACCATGAATGGGACTTACAGCCCTAAACCCGGGCAGGAAGCGGAACCGGCCGCAAGGGCCAGTCGCCCGTTTTCAATTGATCGCAGAGGGTTTGTTGTTTCTGAGGGTGCCGGCTGTATCATTATTGCCACCGATGCGTTTGCCGCCGCGCACGGTCTGGATCACCGGATTGAAATTTCCGGATGGAGTATGACGTCCGATGCCTGCCATTTTGTGGCGCCCCATTTGCCGACAGTAACCCGTTGCATCGCCGAATGTATTGACAAATCCGGCATATCGTCGCATGATATCGACGTTGCAAATGCCCATGCGACCTCCACCAAAGTCGGCGACGAAGTGGAATACAAGGCGCTGAAAACCGTTTTCGGGGATTCACTGCCGCCCGTTTCCGCCAACAAATCCCTGATCGGACATGCCATGGGGGCGTCCAGCGCCATTGAAGCCATTTTTGCCATGGAAAGCATGCTGCAAGGTGTCGTGCCGCCGACGATCAACTATACACCGGATCCGGAACTGGTCCTGGACTGTGTTGCGGATGGTGCCCGCCGACTCGATCAGGAGTACGTGCTGAAAAATTCCTTCGGTTTTGGTGGTTGTAATGCATGTATTGTTTTTCGCAGGGTAGCCTGACCCGGCCGGCAGTATCTTTCCCGTTTTGGGAGTAGGAGCGGCTTTCATCCGCGACAAGCACGGTAGGTTGGTCAGAAAATTGCCTAAAATTAAAAATGCCTAAAGTGCCTAAAATTGAGGTATTCTGTCGATTTTATTAGAACGTCGCATGTTAATTTTTTTTTACTCAACTATTTGTATATCTACCAGGTTTAGGAATGCGTGCGTGCTTATAAACAGATGGAGCGAAGCGACACCACAATTTTAGTCATTTTAAATTTTAGATCATTTTTCCGGTTTATCCGGGTTAGAAATTGAGGCAGCAGATGAAAGCTCCTAAAAATAGACGGGTGTTTGTGGTCGGATATGGTGCGGCCACACCCCTTGGTCATAACTTTGAAACGACCTGGCAACGGGTCGTCAGGGGTGAAGCCGGTTTTCGCAAATTGACCCGCTGCCGCACGGCCTCGCGTTCCAATGTGGTCGGTGAAATCCCTGACTGGAATCCGCAGACGCTGGACTATTTAGACCGCAAAGAGCTCTACAACTGGAATGCCGATTATGTTTTCTTAACCATGGCTATTTGTAAAGAAGCGCTGACCGATGCGGGCCTGGAAGTGGACGAAGATAACGGCCCGCGTACCGCCTGCCTGATCGGTTCGGCTTTAAACGGGACTGACGCTTATCGTATCGCCATGGACAATTACGTCAACAGGGGACCCTTGAGAGTCAGTCCCTATTTGTTGCCCAATTTGTGCGCCAACCTGCCCTCGGGTAAGGCCGGTATTTTGTTGGGATTCACGGGACCCATATTTTCACCCCAGGGCGCCTGTGCCTCCGGCAATCATGCCATTGGTATCGGGGCGCGGATGATAAGGGATGGGGATTGTGACTTTGTTCTGGCCGGGGGTGTTGACACCTGCCTGGTCCCTGAAATTATCCAGGGCTTTGCCAATATGCTGGCAACTATTAAAATCAACCCGCAGGATCGAGCTTATGATGATCCGACCCAAGCATCGAGACCGTTTAGTCTGGATAGAAAAGGATTTGTTCTCTCCGAAGGGGGCGGCGTTGTGCTATTGGCCGCGGAAGAAATGATTTCGCCATACGGTTTGAACCCCAGAGCCGAAGTGATGGGGGTCGGCTGGACATCGGATGCATATCATTTTACCTTGCCCAATCCGCAGACGATTGTTCGGACCATTCACCAAGCCATCGATGATGCCGGTCTCGAGCCTAGTGACATTCAGCATGTCAATGCCCATGGTACCTCCACGCCCAAAGGCGACACTACGGAGATTGAATGCCTCAGAAGCGTTTTTGGGCCTTCGCTTCCAATGATTCCGGTATCGTCGAACAAATCGCAAATCGGGCATACGCTGGGCGCTTCGGCCGCCATCGAGGCCGCCCTGGGTATTGAGGCGATGCGGCAGGAATTGTTGCTGCCGACGGTAAACCATATCCCGGATCCGGAATTTGCAGATATCGACGTGGTTCCGAACAGGATACGCAAATACTCGTATGAATTTTTTCTTTCCAATTCCTTTGGATTCGGGGGAACTAACTGCTGTATTGTATTTAAGGGAGTGTGAATTGAGGCCGAAACCTTTTGTTCCCGAAGTGCTGGACGGTGATCAACGCTACGTGCAGGATAAGACCGACGGTCTGGTGTGGCACCAGTGTGAGTATCGTACACTTTATGCAGATACGGATCGCTCGCAGGTCGTCTACCATGCCAACTATCTACGCTATTTTGAGCTCGGCCGGGCGTCACTGATGCGCGACACCGCCTATTCGTATCGCCAGATCGAGGAAAACGGCTACATATATCCGGTTATTGAAATCGGTGCTACCTATTACAGCCCCCTTCATTATGATGATGTCATCTTCATCCACACCCGTCCCTCGAAACTCGAACGGGTGCGGCTGCAGTTTGACTACCTGATTACCCATGAAAAAACCCATGAAATTATTTGCAAGGGATTTACACGGCACTGCGCTATCAATGCTTCCGGTATTCCCGTGGAAGTAGACGAAAAAACGGCTCATCTATGGAGGATCTTTCCCAAATAGCCGAATCTGTTCGATTGCCGGTTCATATCCCTGTTTATCCTTATCTGACGGACCACCGTTTTGAAGGCCGGGTTGTATTGCCAGCAGTGGAAACGATGAGAGTGCTGGCGGAAACCACTAAGGTGTATCGGCCGGATACGGATATCACCGGCATGAACCGTGCACGCTTTGATAAATTCCTTTATATTCCAGCCGAAACGACTATAATTGACACCTTTTGCGACATAGCCATTTATGCGAACGGCGATATCACGGCCGCCTTGTTGACCAAAACCCCTTCCCGGAAATCACCTATCGTACGCATCAAGGAACACGGAACCCTCTGCTTTCCAGCCCGTAAGCCGGATGTACAGCCGCCGCGCGACATGACTCCAACCCCGGATGGCGTCGGTATGGAAATAGCGGCTGAAAAAATCTACCGCGACCTTGTTCCCTTCGGCAAGACTTACCGTAATATTCGCGACCAACTGATAATTTCCGAAGACGGGGCGACGGCAAGGACCCATGCCCAATCAGTTAACAAATCCGCCCTAAATTTTGCGGATACGGGATCGCCTTTTCCTCTGGATGCGGCGTTTCATGCAGCCTGCGTATGGGGACAGCGTTATGCTCAGACGGTTGCATTCCCTGTCGGGATTGAAAAACGGGTCATATTTAAACCGACGCAATCCGGCACAACTTATCTAAGTCGAATTATCCCCGTGCGAAAAAGTCCGCAAGTGCTTACCTTTGATATATGGATTTACGGCAAAGACGGCAAACTTTAC
>CAMYLH010000301.1 GCA_947259065.1 uncultured Desulfobacterales bacterium | reverse complement strand
GAAAACATAAAAAAACTTCGGGAAGAGAGAAATTTTTTGAGGAAAGCGATTTCGGCTGTTTGTCATCCATTTTATGCGATAGACGCCAAAAGCTATAAAATTATCATGGCAAACTCCGCCGCAGAAAACCTTTACGGAGACTGCAGCGATAATCCGTTCTGCTACACTTGGACACATGGTCGAGCGACACCCTGCCTTGACGAAAGAAATCCTTGTCCATTGGAAATTATAAAGAATAAAAAAAAACCTGTAACCGTAGAGCACACCCATTATGATAAGAAGGGTCGGCCTCAGTATTTTGAAATTCATGCTTATCCAATTTTCGACGAAAAAGGAAATGTTGATAAAATCGTTGAGCACTCTTTGGAAACTACAAAGTTCAAGAGAATGGAAGCCGCGCGCAAGGAGAGCGAGGAACGCTATCGAGAAATCATAGAAAATGCTCACGACATCATCCAAAGCATATTGCCGGATGGCTCTTTGGCCTATGTCAATCATGCATGGCATGAAATCTTAGGCTACTCTGAAATCGATCTGCATTCTACAAATTTTTTCGATATTGTTCACCCCGATTCATTAAAGCATTGCCAAACGGTATTTTCAAGGATTCTGGAAGGAAAAAGCGGGACACACATACCAATTTCATTTTTAGCCAAAGATGGTAAGCAGATATTTGTAGAAGGTAATATACGCCCACGTTTGCTCGAAGGCAAAGTAGTTGGAGCTCACGGCATTTTTCGCGATGTAACCGAGAGCCAAAAGGCTGATGAGGCACTCAGAGAGAATGAAAAGCAACTGCTCAAATACAGCAAACATCTTGAGCAGATCATTTCGTCCCTGAACGTAGCTAAAGAGGTGCAACAAAGCCTCTTGCCGCAGCACTTACCCTCACAAAAGAGCTTAGATATTGCCGGCAGCAGCCTTTACTGCGATGAAACCGGTGGGGATTACTATGATTATTTTAATTTGTCCGACATAGGTTTTGATGCCTACGGCATCGCCGTTGGTGACGTCAGTGGCCATGGCATCTCATCTGCGTTGCAAATGGCCAGTGTCCGAGCCTACCTTCGCAGCCGGGCCACACAGGGGGGATCGATCTCCCAAATCGTCACTGACGTCAACCGCCTGGTCTCAATAGATGCAATGGAAACCGGCGTATTCATAACCGAGCCCGCGCTTCTCTATGACCCATATTCGGATAATTTTGTAAAATTAGAAGGCAAAGGCCTTCCCTTGGGTGTTGATGGCAACTTCCGATACGAGGACTACTCGCTAAATGTCAAGCCAGGGCAAATATTGGTCTTCACCACTGATGGACTGTGGGAGAACCGTAACATAAAAGGTGAAATGTTTGGGAGAGAAAGATTTATAAATCTTATTCGCCAAAACGCCGGATTAGGTGCAGAAGAAATCCAGACAACCATAATTGAAGCTGTTACAAGCTTTCAGGGAAAAGCTCAACAAGAGGATGATATCACACTCGTAATTTTGAAATTTTTATAAAACTAGTCAAATTGAAAATATTAAAAAATCACGAATATTCATATAGTTAAATTGACACAACAAAATCATACTCGTATACCCTACAAGCTTATTGGAAGCACAAAACTGGTGTCAAACCTTGAACTGTGATTTAAAGCTCTAATCTATAAATATTATTCACTATTCAAGGTTTGACACCTATTTTTTACAAAAATCAGCCCTTTGCAGAGAAGCGACGATCCAGAGGATTTCACCACACCTCTATAGCCAGGAGTCTTGCTGGAATCACTGTGGCCTGCCCCTTCAGCAACGTATAATTCAGCCAAACCGGGCGGAAAGCTGTCTTTAAGTTTCAAGGCAAATTCAAGCGGAAACCTCCTGTCATTTTCACCATGGATTAGCATAACCGGCATGTTTAATGTGGGGGCGATACGTACCGGGCTGACGGTATTCAGTAGATTTCGATAAAAAAGATTCATCCAGAACAAAATCATAGGACCAAAGCAAATGCCAAAAAAAGGATTAAACCACCGATAAAGATTTAACAAGGCCTCTTCTGTGTAAGCATAACTTGCCTCCAAAAATAGAAGCTGAATTTTATCTGGGTTGCGGTTTGCCGCAATGATGGCCCCGGCAGAGCCTGCAGAATGCCCGTAAAGAATAACAGGTTGACCTAACCAGTTTAGTATTGATTCGATATCTTCGGCAAATCTAACGGCATTCATGAATCTGCGTGGACTGGAACCGCCATGGTCCCTGGCACTATGAATGACTGTTGTAAACCCCCATTTACCAAAGATCCGGGCCCGGGAAACCATGCGATCCCGATTTCGTCCCCAGCCATGAGCTAAAATCACTGTGCCATTTAAAGGATCATCGGGATCAATGCGCCACACTTCTAGAAAACCGCCGTCAATAGCTGGAATTTTTACATCGATAATTCTGCCCCAGTCTGGCTTGTCATGGACTGGACTCCGCGGTAATTGCTGGACCAAATAAGTAAGAACGAGAGTAAAAAGCAAATAAGCGATGAATATCCCACCCAAGATATAGAAAAATACCAGCAAGTTACCAACTCCAAAGTTAGAATTTTAGGGTACTACATCCAGTAAAAACGCTAAAATCGGATTTTGGCCAATCTGGCCGCTTTTGGTTGCAAACAACCCCAAAACATCGGTTATCCATGTTAACTCCCTTCATAAGCCACCGGCTCCGCCGGTGAGAATTGAAAAGGTTCTACCGTTACCGGGTCATCACGGCACATTGATCGAAAGCTGAACAATGCCGATGGCTTATGAAGGGAATTAATTGTAGATATTATTTAGTATGCTAAATAATATCAAGCTAAATAAATAGAATATCTGTGTACGAATTGTCACAGTCGCTTTGACCATTCAAATATTTTTTTCTTAAGACTGACTCGGGCCGCTTCATAGATTGCAGCGTCGATCACGATGATACCGCCTGCTGAAACACGAGTTAGCTTGGCCAGAAAAAAGATAACTGTTCCATGGGGCTATTCCGTCGATTCCGGCAGGTCGAGGAGGAGCCGCCATGCCGGATAAAATCGATGGCTCCGGCTTCTACCTCGATCCAATCGGCCTCGTTCCGGGTGCAGATCTTTTTCGGGTTCCCCACGCATTTTATTTTTGAAAGGCCGCCTAAAATAATCGAGATTGCTATTTTAGCTAAATCGCTTGACTCCTGTTTCGTTCTTCGTTATTTTAGGATAAAGTATTAAATTAAAATAACAAGGGTTCTTATTTTAGGATACGGCCAAACGATGAAACGAGAGCTCAAGGGACAATACGTTAAAATATCAACGGTAGGCGAGAAAGCCCGGGCCTTTGTCCCTGCTCCATTGCCCCCGAACCCGTCCATTGACTGGACGCCGGATTTGCGCAGCAAATTCGACCAGGCGCTACTGGCTCTCGGGAGGCTGGATAGCATCTCGACCTTCCTTCCGGACATTTCTTTGTTCCTCTATATGTATGTGCGCAAGGAGGCGGTACTCTCCTCCATGATCGAGGGGACACAGTCGTCACTTTCCGACCTCCTGCTGTTTGAACTGGATATGGAGCCCGGTGTGCCGCTAGACGATGTCCGTGAAGTCAGCAATTATGTTGCTGCCCTGGAATTTGGATTGAAGCGGCTGTCCGAAGGGTTTCCCTTGTCCTTGCGTCTGATTAAAGAAATGCATGGGGTGTTGCTTTTCAGGGGGCGGGGCTCCAACCAGACACCCGGTGAATTTCGCAGAACCCAGAATTGGATCGGCGGCACCCGGCCCGGCAATGCGGCCTTTGTTCCTCCACCGGCCGAACAGGTGCCGGATTGCATGGGCAAGTTGGAGTTGTTTCTGCATGACCAGCCGGAACCCACCCCTGCGCTGCTCAAAGCCGCATTGGCCCATGTGCAGTTTGAAACCATCCATCCGTTTTTAGATGGCAACGGCCGCTTGGGCCGCCTGTTGATCACGCTGCTATTGTGCGAACAAAAAATGCTTCGGGAGCCGATGCTCTACCTAAGCCTCTATTTCAAAACTCACCGACAATATTATTACGAGCTGCTCAATGAAATTCGTTTAAGCGGAAACTGGGAAGCCTGGCTCGATTTCTTCGCCGAGGCGGTCAGCGTTACTAGCACTCAGGCGGTGGACACGGCCAGGCAACTTGTTGATCTTGCCAATGAAGACCGAGACAGAATCAGTGGCCTTGGCCGGGCGGCGGCGTCAGCATTGCGGGTGCACCGGGCTTTGATGGGCCGTCCGATCACGGCTTCCGGATGGTTGGTGAAAAAAACTGGTATCACGCCGGCCACGGTCAACAAGTGTCTGGGGCATCTGGAGCGTTTGGGGATTGTACGTGAGCTGACCTCTCGCAAGCGCAACCGTGTTTTCAGCTATGCCGGATACCTGGAAATCATAAACCAGGGGACTGAGCTGCCTGGCTGATAGTGTCCGGACTTTTCACACGTAGGGTACGGTCATGAATAAATGCATTTCTCATTTCAAAATGCTTAAATTCATATCCAGTAGCTGCGGTGATGAGAAAGTTTTTGACATTTGAAAATAATCCTGCTAATTATTTGGATGGTCGTCCAACCAACGACCAAGATGGAACCTTTTTGCATAACACTATTTAGGGGAATATTGATGAGTCCTGCATCAGATACAGATCCCAAAGCCCAGGAAATCCTTAATGCGGTCAGGACCATCCTTGCACAAAACGGGTATATGGGGACCACCATCAGTCTTGTGGCCAAAAAGGCCGGCGTATCCAGGGGGCTGTTACATTATTATTTTAAAAGCAAGGATGAAATGCTGGCCCGGGTGATCAAGGAAAACATGGAAATCAGCATTGCCATGATATCTTCGGTATTTGATCAGCATAAGACACCTGAAGGGTATGCAAAAGGGATTGTCGACCTGTTACGGAGCGTAATGGAACATGATCCTGATTTTTTCAGCCTTTTTTTTGAAGGATTTGCCGTGGCAAGACACAGCCAGGTAGTCAACAATGAGCTGGCTATGCTTTACGGCAAATTCCGCGAAGGTCTCGAAACCTGTCTTGAAACGGCAAAGGATCAAAAAATAATAAACCCCGCCCTGCCGGTTTCGGCGCTGGCAGCCATGGTTACCGGACTCATCGACGGTATGGGGCTTCAGCTTTTAACGGAACCTGATCTGTGCCGGGATAGGGTCATCTGGCAAGGCATTGAATCCGCCATTGTTGACCTGCTTTGCAGGGACAGATAACTTAAAAATTTTTAACAAAATATAGCCTGGACTATCTTCGCAACTTCATTCTTGATTTTTTTGATGCCGTTGACTTAAAAACCGCTCATCTATGTGTTCACGATCTGGGCGGGATGGCCGGGTTAAGCTTTGCGGTAAGACATCCCGAACGTATTGATAAATTTGTGGTCATGGATACAAGTCCCTATCCTGAGTGGTCTTTTCTCCTCAAGGCAACAATTTTTCTCTTAAAACAGCCGTATTTGACCTGGCTTTTTTTGAACCGTTTTGTTTTTAAACAGGTATTGAAAAGCGGATTTTGCAATCAGGAATTCATCACTTCCGAAGTCATTGATATTTTCAGGACACCCTGGATCGATTCAAAAGATGGGGCTCGCGCATTTTCCAGGACCATTGACATCCCCCCGGAGCGAATGGTGGAATCAAAAGAGAATTTGAGGAGAATAAACATCCCGACTCTGATTCTCTGGGGCAAAAAAGATGTTTTCTTTCCCTTCAAAATTGCACGGCAGCTTCATCAGGATATCAAAACATCAACACTTGTGGGTGTGGATAAGGCCGGGCATTTTCTACAGGAGGAACAACCTGAATTGATTCTTCAGGAAATGATCAAATTTTTTTGCCAAAAATCAAATGAATAATTGATCCCCCCGGATCATACCTTGAAGATCTCTGTGAGTCGCGTCGATAACCCTGAAATCAACCTTAAAGGGTTGAGTCCCACCTACGTGCTCTATCTCCCTTTCCTGCAGAACA
>CAMYLH010000300.1 GCA_947259065.1 uncultured Desulfobacterales bacterium | reverse complement strand
GTGCGTTCTTCGGCATTGATCGCTGAATCGTAGATTCTATTTATTACTTTTGGGGGAATTACTTCATCGTTTTCTGCGGCGACGATATAAAGACGGCCCTTGTATTCAGATAGTATTTGCCATGCATCCGAATCGCCCCAGCTTTCCGGCTGTCGGATTATTTGTGTAAACCCTCTGTTAAAAGGAACCTTGTAGGCCTTTGAATCATACATGGCGGGCACCAGAAGGATCATATTTTTTATTTGATAGTATTCCAGCAGCTTAACTGCGGTGTAAGCCCCCATACTTGCGCCGATCACCGAGAAAGGCTGTTGGATTCTCAACGAAGCGACAACGCTGCATGCCTGACGGGTTCTACTGAGGAGGCTGGAACTTTTCAGCTCACCACCGGTATTGCCATGGCCCACAAAGTCAAAGGCAGCCGAGGAAATCCCATGATTCAGGAGCTGCTCCCTGAACAAACGGAAATCCCCGCGATGGGCATTGCCGGCACCGTGCAATACCAGAACCTGGGGAGAAGAACCGTTCGATATAATGTCACCGCTGAGTGTCCAATTTCCAGCGTCAACCTTGAAATTACGTCGCCTTGAAATTTCGTTAATTAAATTTTCGATGATTTAACCCATTTGTTTTATTTCCATTTTTATAACTTAAATCGATTTTTCAACCCTGTCGATCCGGAGACTCTCGACGGTTAAAATACATTTATAATGTGATTAAATCATCCCATTTAAAAATTTGCAACGCTCTATTTTGCCGCTCGATCTCATGCTGAATACGAAATGTGGACTTGTTGACAATTGGGAGCAGGGATCTTAATTTAACGGCTGCTAACGGTACCGAAAGTTCGGATTGAAGATTCAAAATGGAGATAATTCATGGCCTTTGAAACCCGAGAAAAAGTGTTAGAAAAAATACTTGAACAGACAAAGCCAAAATGCCCCCACTGCGACCAAGAAATGAACCTGTGGGAAGTACCGCCCTTCAACATCGGCGACGGTCTCGGCTGGGGAGTCCCTTTTTTATACTTATGCTTTAATGATGATTGTTCATTATATCGCCAGGGGTGGGATCATATCGAGGATAATTACGCCCACAAAGCGTCCTATCGTTGCATAAACTATCCTGGTACCGAGCAATTCGAAATTATGCCGGTATACAGCAACATGGGCGGCACCGCTCAAATCATCGATGAACAGGCGCTTGCTGAAAAGGAAATCCTTAAAGAAGCCATCAAAAAAGGTTTCAGCATTCTGGCGGATTGTTATGTATCCAAAGACGGCCCGGCTGTCCTCCAAATACTGACGGATTCCACTGAACCGGCTCGGGTCAGATTAAAAGCGGCGGAAATAATCGGCGACATTGGTGAGTTGGAAGCTATTGAACCCATCGCTCATCTCAAATTTAGCAATGAACTCCTACAAAAGACGGTCGCTGAGGCTATAAAAAAAATCCATAAGAGATATTTTACCCGTGATTGCCCCTTTTGTGCCGAAATAATCAAAGAGCGGGCGAAGGTTTGTAAACACTGCGGTAAGGAAGTCGCGGGCGTTTAGCTTAGCATCGACCACCACACTCCATTGGAAAAGCATTTTATTTGAATGCTTACACGAGATCGGTTATGCACAATCAGACGGAATTCGGGGAAATCTACCAAGAATTTCAGCCGAAAATTCGCCACTATCTGTCCCGGATGCTCGGAGATCCGGCGGCTGAAGATATCGCCCAGGAAGTCTTCGCCAAGGTCAGCCGCCGTTTGGACAGTTTTAGAGGAAAATCATCGTTTGCCACCTGGATATATCGTATTGCCACCAACACGGCTTTAGACAAATTGCGGTCGCCCTCATTTAAACACTCATCTGCACACACCACTCTGGAAGACTATGCCGACACAGAGGATAGGAATGCCTGGACCGGGCAGGCCGAGCCCACTGTCGACCAGAAGGTTATTCGCAAGGAAATGAGTGAATGTGTGAGGGAATTTGTCGACAGGCTTCCGCCCGACTATAGAACCGTTCTGATTCTCAGTGAACTCGAGGGGTTTAAAAACCGGGAGATCGCCGATATCCTGGAAATCTCTCTTGATAACGTAAAAGTAAGGCTTCACCGCGCAAGGGCCCGTCTGAAAAAAGAATTGGATTGCGGCTGTAGTTTTTATCACAGCGAACAGGGCACACTTGCGTGCGACCGAAAGCCTGTCGGTATATTAGACTCTCAGAAATAAATAATCCGCAGCCAGTCAAACCCTTCTTGCTATTATCCCACATTCCATGTCCGATCTAAAAAAGGTGTATAAACTCAAAAAAATATGCTGAATCTGTATCCTTTTCCACCGTTATTCCGTCTATGAGGGTGAAAGGAGGTGATATATATGTTCGGTGACGAGTTTTGCAATTTCTCATTCTGGTGGCTTATTCCGGTTGTGATGATGGCACTGTGTTTTTTCATGATGAGAAGACGAAAAGGCTCGATGATGTGCGGGCTTGGTTCCCACACCAAAGACAGTCATCGTATAAACCCATCGGATTCGGCAATGGACATACTCGACAAAAAATATGCAGCCGGCCAAATAGACGAAAAAGAGTATGAGAAAAAGAAAATCATTTTAACCTGGGACAAGTGATCTCTAAAATCTTGTATAACATACTTTAATCATTTAACTTATGGGAGGTTTTCAATGCACACACTAAGTAATGCAGACAAAATAACGGACGAGCAATCCATCAAAGACATTAGCCAAATCGTCAACTACCAGGTAACCATGTTGATCGCGGCCGGTGCCGCCATGGCGGCCAACTGTGAGCCATGCCTGAACAAGATTATACCTGATCTGATAGAAGCAGGCGTGGCCGAGGCCGATATCCGAAAAGCGGTGGAAATCGGTCAGTTTGTCAAGGACAAACCGGCTGCTATTATGAAAGAGGCCGCTGATGCACTTGCAGGTACACGCTTATCGGGAAAGCACAAATCCGAAGGGTGTCCGTCAGAAAATATGAAGGCCGCGAGTGGCTGCTGTGGGTAGTTAAAAATTCAGGATAAAAATCTCTTGACAAGGAGAGATCGGTAACGTATAGTTCGATATATGTCGAATAGTAAAAATAAAAATATTGAAAAATTTGCTGAAATATTCAAAGCCCTTTCAAATCCGAACCGGTTGAGGCTTTTCATGCGCCTGGTCACCTGCTGCCAGCCGGGGACGGTGACCAGCATCAGCGCCAATACCGAGTCGGAGGGATGTGCCTGTGTCGGAGAACTCGGCAAAGATCTCAACATAGTGGCTTCCACAATCTCGCACCATATGAAGGAACTTCGCCAGGCAGGCCTCGTTCGCATGGAAAGGCGCGGGCAAAGAATCGAGTGTTGGATCGACCCTGAGATCATCGCGAACTTGCAGGGCTTTTTTTCATAAATATCGTGTTTTGGTTTTTTTTCACATTCTATTCGATAGTTTTCGAATAATTAAATATTATCAACCGGCAAGGAGGAAAAAATGCAGATCAGAGACAAAGAAGAAATTCGGCAGGTGGTTCGTGAGAGATATGCTAAGGTCGCCAGATCTGGTGCAAATTCTTTTATCGCAGGTCCGGAGACATCCTGCTGCGGGCAATCCGGCCCATCCGCAGAAAATGCTTCGGCAGCATCCTGCTGCGACGGTCAAGAAATCACCTCACAGCAACTGTCCACCCTAATGGGCTATTCCAAAGAAGATATTGAAAGCGCTCCTGAGGGTGCGAATATGGGGCTGGGATGCGGCAACCCGGTTGCCCTGGCTTCGCTTAAACCCGGTGAGACGGTCGTGGATCTGGGCAGCGGCGGCGGATTTGACTGTTTCCTGGCGGCCAGGCAGGTGGGTAACACCGGTAAGGTCATCGGAGTTGACATGACGTCGGATATGGTCAGCAAAGCCAGAATGAATGCCGAAAAAATCGGGACAAATACGGTCGAATTTCGATTGGGCGAAATCGAACACCTGCCGGTGGCCGATAACACTGCGGATATCATCATGTCCAATTGTGTCATTAATCTGTCCCCCGACAAGCAAAAAGTATATGGCGATGCCTTTCGGGTGCTCAAGCCCGGCGGTCGATTGGCGATCTCCGACGTTGTCGCCACCGCGCCGCTTCCCGACGAAATCCAGCAAGATCTGGCGCTTCTATCCGCCTGTATCGGTGGCGCCGCCACGATTGACGATACGGAAGAGATGCTGGAAACAGCCGGTTTTCAGAATATCGAAATCAAACCCAAAGCAGAAAGCCGCAAACTTAT
>CAMYLH010000299.1 GCA_947259065.1 uncultured Desulfobacterales bacterium | reverse complement strand
ACCAAATTACAAATAAATTCCAATATCCAAATCTCAAATAAGATCAAACGCCAATTGTTTGGGATTTTGAATTTCGGTCATTGTGATTTGTTTGGTATTTGTGCTTTGTTATTTGAGATTTTCTTTACCGCCTCCTTTGCCGCTTCTTTTACTTCCCGATCGAAATTACCTGACATCACCGTTTCCAGCCATGAAATAGAACGGGGATCACCGATTTCACCAAAAACATGAAGGATGTCTCCTTGAATTTGGACGGAAGCCTCGTGGAAACGGTCCCATAAGGGGCTGAGTGCCTCTGCCGCGAGATCCGGGTTTTTCCCGGCAATTTCTTCGATAACAACCATGGCGCCCAGGCGAATCGGCCACTTATGATGGGTAAGTACATCTAAGAATGCCGGAAATAGTTTTTCGGCCTTCAGCATCATGGCGGCCAGGCGACCGGCTCCTCCCTCCTTAATGATATTTTCAAGGGAAGCAGGCCTCAGCGATACGGGGTCGCGGGTGATGATGGCGTCAATGAGTTCTTCAAGCGGTACCGATCCCGTCCATCGGAACTGGTCGTCCAGCAGAATGGTCGGTACGGCCCGGATCCGACGGGTTTGTACCATCTCGGGGAAAAGCGTCCCGTCAATAATTGTCAATTGAAGGTTTTCATCCGTCATCCACAACGTAATGAGCCGGCGAACCATCTGGGGGCAAAATGTGCATTGAGGGGTGATAAATATGGTCAGGGATGCCGGCAATTTGATGGTTTCCAATAGGATTTTGATGGGTTCAGCTATATTCAAGGAATTTGATCCAAGGGCTGCCAGCGCTTCAAGAAACGGTTGCAGCTCATAACCGGCTGGTATCGCTTGATACTGCAGACCGCTGCCGATGAGAATATGAGGTGTATCCTGAGGATCGGCTTCCGCTTTTGAAATTGTAATTCTCGGCACCAACCGGGTTAAATCGTCACAAAATTCCTGAAACAGCCTACTACAGGCGTGCTGTGAAGTAGCCAGACCGATGCGAATATGGCGGGATAACTGGTGGTTGAGTTCTATAATTTGGCTTTCTTCAAGAGGGGTGAACATGAAATTTCCTTCTTTGATTCCAGAGAGTGATCCAGTAACCGATATTAGGCCCTTATCGGGTTTTATTTGACAACATGTTGTCAGTAACTTAAGGTTTCAGGTGTTGGTGTTCGGACTTCAGTAATTAAAAAAAAACAAAAAACAAATATCAAATAAATCACAATGACCTAAATTCAAAATCCCAAACGATTGTTTTAGCATTCCATCATTCCAATTGGGGCGAAGCTCCTAACTCGGTGCTTGTAATTTGTTATTTCCGGTTTAACCGAGTTAGGGGATTACCATAAGTTTGCTCAGATAGCAACTTCAGCCCGCATAGGACCCGGACGACGTCAAAGTAGACTCTAACTGACTCAGATTAAAACGATTTGCTTCTCTGAAAACGGAGCTAAAATCCCAACGCTTAAGTCCCAAATCCCAAATAATATCCAAATCCAAAATTCCAATAACCACGACATTCCAACCACTTAAAAGATATTCTGCGACCAGTGTGCCTGTTTTGAAGTTTGAGTTTTGGTCATTGGTATTTGTTTGAGATTTGTTTTTTGGTGCTTGGAATTTTCATAATTTTCATTGTGCAAGTATCATTAGCGAATTCAGTTAATTACCCGTTTAAATGACGCGGTCCTGCCTTTCAAGAGATGGACATTGACTTAATACTTTCGACAGTGATATGGATTAGTTTCGATCTGTAAGCTTTTGCAAACGAGCTGCGACATTTCGTGACTGAGGGCTGTATCGCTAACAGATCGTCAATCGCGGGCAAGGGCTGACGTTATTTGTACTATGGGGGAAGGAGAAATGCCGATGGATAGCACTAAACTTTTGAAAGATAAAGTTGTTTTGATCGTTGATGACGAAGTGGATGTTACGGATACCGTCGCCGAGGTGCTGGATATGTGTTTCATCCGCAAAGCGAATGATTATGATACCGCGCGCCAATACCTGTTGAGCTACACCTTTGATATTGTTGTTCTGGACATCATGGGGGTGAATGGATTTGATCTGTTGAAGCTGTCGGTCAAACGCGGATTTCCAACCGTCATGCTGACAGCCTATGCGTTGACACCTGAAGCTCTGGAAAAATCCATCAAGCTGGGTGCGGTTTCCTTTCTGCCCAAAGAGAAAATGAGTGACCTGGACGAGTTTCTGGCCGACGTGGTCCTCAAAGGCGGTCAGCCAGTGTGGGATAAACTATTTGAAAAGCTCGGCGGATTCTTCAATAAGCACTTTGGACCGGATTGGAAGCAGCGCAACCAGTTCTTCGAGGATTTTGAACAGTCTATGATGCAGAGCAAAGAGGTGGAATAGTCTACTGCCTCGGAAGTTCTACCATCGATATTAAACGGTTATGGAGGATTGCCGAAACTTGCCCGATTCCAAATTAATGCCTTTGTCAACAGCTATTCAGCGCTTCCTGCCGGACGAGAGTTCTGTTGCCATGGGTCTGTCGTTGGAATCCCTCATCCCCTTTGCCGCCGCCCATGAGATTATCCGTCAACGTAAACGCAATCTTTGTTTAATCGGCCCGATATCCGATATTTTGTTTGATCAAATCATCGGTGCCGGCTGCGTGCGTCAAATCAAGGCCGCCTGGGTGGGAAATGTTATCACTGGCTCCGGCTATAATTTTCGGCGAGGAATCGAGACGGATACGCTTAAAATAGAGGATCATTCCAACCTAACCCTGGCGATGGCACTGCGTGCGGGGGCCATGGGAGTTTCTTTCATGCCGACGCGCACGGCGCTGGGCAGCGATTTGTTTAAAACCAATCCGGGACTAAAAACAATGACCTGTCCTTTTACCTCCGATCGTCTGACCGCGGTGGCGGCCATCAACCCCGATGTCGCCATCGTTCATGTACAGCGCGCGGATAAATATGGCAATGCAAACTCATGGGGTAATCTGGGGGTGACCCGTGATGCTTGCCTGGCAAGTCGTCATGTCATCATTACCGCTGAGGAAATTGTCTCGCCGACCCTTATCAGCGCAGACCCCAATCGTGTGATCATTCCCGGTTTTCGCGTCAATGCGGTGGCTCATTTTCCGTGGGGAGCCCACCCGTCTCCTGTGCCGGGTTACTACAACCGCGATCATCAGGTATTTATCGATTACAGTAATGAAAGTAAAACAGCGATGCATTTTGCCAAATGGCAAGATCGCTGGGTAGACAATATCAGCGGTCACCATGCCTATATGGACTTGCTTGGGCATGAACGGATGGCCGGGTTGGCCATAAAGCATCATGTTTTTTCAGAGCCAGTAGATTATGGGTACTGAAAAGAGAATGTCGAATGACGAAGTAAGGAATCCTATCAATTTTAATTGATTCAAAAGATAGAGCGCAGCGATTCAATCATTCGTCGTTCCTGACACCTGAAAGCCCAAAAGTGTGTTCCATGAATGTTCAGAATAAAGGTTCAAAAAATTACACTCTTTCCCAATTGATGGTGACCGCCGCCGCCCGGGAAATTGCCGATAGGGAAGTGGTGTTTGTCGGTATGCGCTTGCCTTTGCTGGGTTTTTTACTGGCAAAAAGTACCCATGCTCCCGATGCCGTCGGGGTATATGAATTGGGCATTGTTCGCGATACCGCCGCCCCGGAGCCCCTGATGACCATGGGGGATTTGCCCAATCTGTGCCGTGCTCAATGGCTGGCCGATACCGCCGATGCCATGGGGCTGCTTCAGCAGGGCGGGGTGGATGTCAGTTTTATCGGAGGTGCCCAGGTGGACCGCTTCGGTAATCTAAACACCAGCTATATCGGCGGTATTAAAGCGGTTGAAACCCGCCTGCCGGGCAGCGGGGGAGCGTGTGATTTGGCCTGTCTGGCAAACCGGCATATCATCGTCATGTCTCATGAAAAGCGCCGGTTTGTGCCACGGGTGGATTACATAACCTCCCCCGGTTATGGAGAGGGTGGTTCATGGCGCCAAGAGGTCGGCTTGTCTCGGGGAGGTCCCGCCACCGTCATCACCACCCTGGGATTGATGCGCTTCGAACCGGATAGCAAAGAAATGATTCTGGTTGCGGTTCATCCCGGGATCACCGTGGATACCGTTTTGGACAATACCGGGTGGCCGTTGAGAGTCGCCACAGATCTGATGTCGACGCCGGCCCCCACTGAAAAGGAGCTGGCTATCCTTATTTATTCTTGACAAAAAATAGTTTAGTAGGTTGGGTTAAGCTGGATGTAGGCTCAATTTATGTTGGGTTCGCCTATTTTAATGCACCTCAAAAGTTTGAAATAGCAACAAAATTAGCGAACCCAACAAGATTGGTTGCAGACCGTCGGCTTAACCCAACCTACGATTATTCGTTTAGCCCCAAGAAGTGGATATCCCCTTTACCGTTAATTTTTCTTGACAAAAACCCTAAAACTGCGATAAAAACTGAAACTAATTCTGGAAAATGAATATTGTTTAGTCTTTAATAGGATCAAATTATTTACAATTACACCAAAAAGGAGATGCACATGAGATTAAAAAGATTTTTGACTACGACATTGATTTGTCTAATCGGGCTGGGGCTTGTCATTACACCGGCACTGGCAAAAGGGCCTTCTCTGGATGCCTGGAAACCTAAGTTTGATCCATCCGGTGCTAAATATAAATTAATCGTTTCCAATGTGTCTCATCCGGTGTTGAAGGGTGTTTATACCGGCTTTGCGATCAGAGATGAACTGTGGAAGCGATCCAATGGGCAGATGTATTTAGATTACAAACCTTTTTCCATGCTGGGCGGCGAGGTGGAAGTTCTCAATCAGCTGCAGATGGGAGCTATTCAGGGTATGGCCTGCAGCTCAGTGGCATCAACCAACCTGGGTCCCAGATTCGGCCTCGTAAATCTTCCCTTTTTAATCAATTCGTTTGATAAATTAGACAAATTTGTCAAAAGCGGTAAGCTCTTTGATCATTTCCTGATGGGGATGGATCATCAGGGGATTATGGCCGTTGATATTGCCAGCTACGGTAATTACGGTTGG
>CAMYLH010000298.1 GCA_947259065.1 uncultured Desulfobacterales bacterium | reverse complement strand
AACGGTAGAACCTTTTAAATTCTCACCGGCATAGCCGGTGGCTTATGAATTGAGTCAGGGTGATGATCCGTATCTCGTTTTAAGGATTACAGTTGTGGTAGCTCCAGGTTTAGAAGGTACGTTAGACCCTGTGCCGCCAACCAAACAGTCTTATAAAAGCAAAAAGATAATAGCCAATATAAGTAAACGGTTTGCTGGTTGCATTGGGAGGGCTCTGATTGCCGGTTTGTTTACGATTCTGATCGACGGTTTGTGCTATCTATGTTCCTAAGCATCGCCGTCCGAAACCGCTGGTCGGGCGGAGGCGATCATACGTCGGTAATACACCAGCAGCAAATAAGTGACCGGCAGGGCGATGATCAAGCCCAAAAGCCCGAGCAACTTTCCCCATATGGACAGCGACAGCATCATCATGGCCGGGTTTAGCCCGGTAACCTTACCCATAATCTTTGGAACCAGAATGATGTCCTGAATAATCTGCACCACCACGAAGACCAAACCGGTGAGGCTTAAAATCATCCAGACATTGTTGCCCGACTCAACGGCATGCAACAGGGCCAGTAACCCGGCGGGAATCAGGCCAAGGATCTGCAGGTACGGAATCATGTTCAACAATCCGATAAACAGGCCCGCAGATAAAAGCCACGGCCGCCTGCCCCCGGAAATAATTGCTCATGGCGGATTCGAAATCGCTGACAAAACCTGTAACTGAATCCCGGTAGGCGGAAGGTAGGAGCTCTTTCCAGCCCCGGACCGTGTCATAATCCAAAAGCAGAAAAAGAAAATACATCCCGATGACAGCCAGTCCGATCAGACCGGCTAAGAAACTGGCCGTCCCGCTGATCAACCCCCACATCCCCGGTAAAACCTTGCGGGCGATGGTCTCCAGGATTTTCCAAATGTTGATGTCTTTAAAAAAATCTTTAACTTCCGAGCGAGTCAGAAAACTTTTAATACTCTGCCATAAATCCGGCGGTAACCATTGAGATGCTTTTTCGGCCAGATTCGCATTACTTGCCAGCTCAGTGACCATTCGTCCCATCTGAACGATTTCATCGGCTACCGCAGGTATAATCAGCCATCCCAGGAGTACCGTCACCGCAATCAGTCCGACCAGACTGATCACTACGGCGGCGACACGGTGGGTGATTTTTTTCTGGACCAATACAACCAATGGATTGGTCAGATACGCCAGCAGCACTGCCACGGCAAAAGGAATTAACACATCGCTTAGATATCCGGCCAGCCAGATGATACAGACTAAGATCCCGGCACTGATAATTAGGCGGACAACGCGATCGAATGTATAGGGCTTTGGATCCGTCAAGGATTTTCTCCGGATTGAAGGTGTCAGGTTTCGGGTGTCAGCCTAGCTGCTGGTCTGAAAAGCGGCCAGTCTAATCGAAAAAGAACTGATGAACATCCAACATCGAATGAATGTATTCTATCTATTTTATAAAATCGATTAACATCCTTAAATATTCATTCTTCAATCTTCAATATTCAATCCTGAGGCTCAGGTCGATAGTTTGGAAAAATCCGCAAACTCCCCGAACAAGGCCGCGATAAGTGCCAGCAGCGCCAATCGGTTGCGGCGCACATCCATATCATCCGTCATGACCATGACCTCTTCAAAGAAAGCATCCACGGTATCGCGCAAAGACGCAATTTCAAGTAGGGCCTGGTCGAAACGGTCTTTTTGCAAATCGTCTTCCACCTTCTGCTTAACCGATTCGTAGGCGCTCAGCAACGCCGGCTCGGACTCATCCTGAAACAACGTTGGATCCACGTCGGCCGCCTGGAAATCACCAGCCTTTTTGATAATATTTACCACCCGCTTGAAAGCTACCGCAAGGGTCTCAAAATCCGGCTTGGCCTTGAGTTTTTCAAGTGCCCCTACCCTGCTCCATGTTTGCGGAATGTGGTTGCTGGAGACACTGAGAACGGCAGCGATGGTATCCTTTGATGACCCATCTTCAGCCAGCAAGTGGGCGATTCGGTTTTGCAGGAACCTGTAGACATTTTCGATCAAATCGGTACTTTCCTGGTCGCTTTTTCCCCCGAACTGCGCCATGCTAATTTGAATCAGTTCTCGCAATGAAAATGAAAAGTTCTTATCCCTCATGATTTGAATAATCCCGATGCCCTGTCTTCGAAGTGCATAGGGATCGGATGCGCCGGTGGGTATGAGACCGGCGCTGAAACACCCGCAAATGGAATCAATCTTATCGGCAATGGAAAGTATCGCACCCGCCAACGTTTCCGGCAGGGGTCCTCCCGAATACACCGGCCGGTAATGTTCTTCGATGGCAGCGGCCACCATGGGCAATTCACCTGAAACGGTCGCATAGATTCTTCCCATTACTCCCTGCAACTTCGGAAATTCGCCCACCACCTGACTGACCAGATCGGCTTTGCTCAACCGGGCGGCGCGGGTCACCTGTGCTTTCAAATCGAGGATTCCTGTATCCGACGCCGTTTCAAAATCAACCAAATCAGCCAGATATTCGGTAATCTTTGACACCCGCTCAATTTTTTCGTACATCGTTCCCAGCTTGGCCTGGAAGAGAACTCTTTTTAACTTTTCGACCCGATCATCATCCCCGACTTCCAGATCTCCCTGGTAGAAAAACTGCGCATCTGCCAGACGGGCCCGCAGCACCCTCTCATGTCCTTTGGCGGCCAGCACCAAATCCCTCGCGGCGGTATTGTTGACCGCAATAAAACTCGGCATCAGCTGGTTGTCTTCGTCGACCACGGCAAAGTATTTCTGATGCTCGCGCATGGCGTTGATTAAAACCTCATCGGGGACTTCAAGAAACACCTCATCGAATTTTCCGGCCACGGGTACCGGATATTCAACAAGATTAGTGACGATATCCACCAACTCGTCATCGGGCAGAATACGGCCGCCAAGTTTTTGGGCGACTTCGGCGATACCGCGCTCGAGCATTGTCCTGCGTTCCCCTATGTCCGCCAGAACCCACGCGGAACGCAGCTTTTCCAGGTAATCATCGGCGGCATCCAATTTAATTTTGCCGGGGGCCATAAAACTATGCCCACTTGTATATCGACCGCTCTTTATGTTGCCGAGATGAAATGAGACAATCGATTTTCCCAATAATGCTAAAATTCTATGTATCGGCCGGGCAAATTCGATATCCAGATCCGCCCATCTCATTTTTTTAGGGAACGGAATGGATAAAATAATTTGCGGTAGAATTTCTTTTAGCAGGGTTTGGGTTGCCAGCCCACGCTCCACTTTTTCTGCAACCAGATAGGAACCCCTGGGAGTTTCTTTTATAGCGAGTTTGTTGACAGGCACACCGACTTTTTCGGCAAACTTTTGTGCGGCCATGGTCGGCTTGCCGCTTTCATCAAAGCCGACTTTTGCCGGGGGACCGATCACTTCGCTTCTGATTGACTTCTGTTTGCGGGCCACATTTTCAACATTGACGGTCAACCTTCGCGGCGTACCGTAAACCCGCGCGCTACCATGTTCGATGCGGGCCTCCGTCAATTTTTGCAGCAATGTAGCCGACAATGCCTCCAAAGCCGGCTTAATATAGCCGGCCGGGATTTCTTCAGCTCCGATCTCAAGCAATAGATTGTCCATAGTCACCTCAGTAGCGGGTTACGAGTTACGGGTTGCGCGCTGCGCGTTGCGAGTTTAGAGTATGGAATCGCTTCGCTCCGTCTCTTTATTATAAAAGATAGAATACATTCCTTCGACATTCGCTTTTTAAGGTTTCTTTTTCGATCAAACTGGCTGCTTCAGCGCTCAACAACTGAGCTGAACGCTCAACCTTGAATCCTGAACCCTTGAACCCTGAACCCCGAACCCTGAACCCCGAACCCTGAACCGCTCAACCTAATTTTTGGTTTTCAGCAGCGGAAATCCCATTTCTTCCCGCTGTTTCAAATACCCTTCCGCACATCCCCTGGCAAGGTTGCGGATCCGACCGATATATCCGGTGCGCTCGGTAACGCTGATGGCGCCCCTGGCATCTAGCAGATTAAACGTATGCGAGCATTTGAGGCAATATTCATAGGCAGGAAGGACGAGCTTAGCTTCGATTTGTTTTAACGACTCAGCCTCATACTTGCTGAATAAATCAAACAAAGCCGGCACATCGGCTTTTTCGAAATTGTAAGTGGATTGCTCGACTTCCTGTTGATGATGCACATCACCGTAATTGATCTTATCGTTCCAATTCAGATCATAGACGCTGTCAACGCCTTGAAGATACATCGCAATCCGTTCCAGCCCGTAGGTCAGCTCCACGGGTATGGGATTCAGTTCAATGCTGCCGGCCATTTGAAAATAGGTAAACTGAGTGATCTCCATGCCATCCAGCCAGACCTCCCAGCCTAAACCAGCGGCACCAAGCGTCGGGGATTCCCAGTCATCTTCAACAAATCGAATATCATGATCAAGCGGGTCAATCCCCAGTACCTTGAGACTGTTTAGATACAGATCCTGCACGTTAAAGGGAGATGGTTTCAAAATTACCTGATATTGATAATAGTGTTGCAGACGATTGGGGTTGTCGCCGTAACGCCCATCGGTAGGCCGCCTGGAAGGCTGAACATAAGCGACATTCCAGGGTTCCGGACCCAGCGCTTTTAATGTGGTCGTGGGATGAAAAGTCCCCGCCCCGACTTCCAGATCGTATGGTTGCACCATCACACAGCCTTTGCCGGCCCAGAATTTATGCAGCTGCAAAATCACATCTTGAAAGTTCATGTACCCGTTCCTTTTTCTGGATTTCAATCCGCCTCTGACGGATGTTGAGGAATATTATGGTGATTTCGAAATAACAAATTACATTACAAGCACCAAATTACAAATAAATTACAAATATCCAAATTACAAATAAGATCAAAAACCAATTGTTTGGGATTTTGAATTTCGGTCATTGTGATTTGTTTGGTATTTGTGTTTTGTTATTTGAAATTTTATTAATTGCTGAAACCTGACACCTTACCGTTCCTGATATCATGTTGTCAGATAGAAGCCGATAAGGGCCTAATATACCATGACCCCCTTTGAATCAATGCCGACATCGAGGAGACAAGCCTCCTTGCGGGATGAAAGCGACTTTTGCCATAATGGCCGCAATCTGTCAATATTTTCGATCTCTCCTAAAGCCCACAGGCACCCTCCCCCGCCGGCACCCGTAAAACGGGCGGCGCAATCGTTTTGCAGAGCGATACCCGCCAGGCGCTCCCCGACTTTGTCCAGCACGTCCGGTGTCATTTTTCTTCGAATGCCTGTTTCGCGATTCATGTGGGCGGCAGCCTGTCTATAGTCTTGCCCGGCCAGAGCTTTTGCAAATTTCTGCGTACACGCGATAATATCCGCCCACCGGTCTCTATTTACCCCGGAGAGAAACTGCTTCACCCATCTACCGTTGATGTCTTTGGACTCATGGGGTTTCCCGCAATAGGCTACAAGGAGATGCCTTTCCAGTTCTTTGTGGGATTTTTTCCCGACCACGATTTTTCGCCGAAACACGGATCGATCAGGATCGGTCTGCCAGTGCCAGATATTCACACCACCATAGACAGCAGCAAGTTGATCCTGAAAGCCGCACGCAACGCCGGATGTGGATTGCTCGAGTTGATAGGAAAGCAGGGCAACCCCACGCCGGTTCGATCTGCTGTCGGACTTCTGGTACTCCTTCAATTTCAAAAAGGCCGCAACCAGCGCCACTGCCGCCGCAGATGAGCCTCCCAGTGCACTGCGTGGCGGAGATTGAGATTCAATTTCGATATGGACCCCCTTAGCGCCGAAAAAGGCTGCCGTAGCAAACATCAGTCCCATTGGGTGATCAAAAGGAGCGGCCTCCGCAGGAAATTGGGCATCAACAAAGCCCCTGGAAGAAATTTTAATCTGTCCGCTGGTATAAGGCATCAGACGAACCCTTGTTCTAAGCTCCAAAGCGATATTAAACGTACATGGGGACAGGTGTTGCAGAGGATAATAAAATGTCGGTATATCCAGCGTACCCCCCATGTCGATGCGGCAGGGAGCAGACGCTTCAATGGGCTTGGATTCGAGTAATTTTCTGAGATTTTTATCCATAATATCGCGACCAGGATTGGATATTGAAGATTGATGGTCCGCCGGTCAAGCAATAAGCAAAAGAGCATAAAAATGACGGAGCGGAGCGACATCCACAAATCTTCAGTCTTCAATCTTCAATCTTCAATTCTCCGTGCCAGATTCGGATTTGGGTTTATTCACCTATTTCGTTTAAAATAAACAGTATTCAACTATGCGACCGTGTTTCGAATCTGGCGCAAAAATTTCAGGCTGCGGGGTTGCTTACACAGATGATAGCATACAAATTCTTCTAAAAATTCCGTGCTTTCGTTTAGCGTGACTTGCGAAAATTTAATCCGTGTCGCTTTAGCCAGGTCACCGCTTTCAACCCACAGAAGCTGCTTTATCGTCCCTTTGCCAAGCAACGTGCAGGATGCGGAGCCGCTTCGGCAATTATCACATATAATCCCGCCCCTTTGGGAGTCAATGATAATTCTGTCTTGCTTGATGTTCTCCAGTTTCTTCCGGCACACGCTGCAGTCGTCCAAATTTGGACGATGTCCCGAGAGTGTTAGCAACCTCATTTGAAATAGAATATTTAAAACGGGCGGCGCTGTCCGTCCGCTGTCCAGTTCGGCTAAAACATGCTTAAACAGATGAAAAAGCGAAACCTGTTTGAAATTCTCTTCTATCCAATTGTAAATCAGCTCGGCCCAGTAGCTGGCCAAGGCCGTTTTCCTGAAATCAGCACGTATGGCGCTGAACGGCTGCCTTAAAGCCGCCTCCTGCAGAACGGACAATCCTTTCCGCCGTCCGCTTCCGGCCACTATCTCCAATAACGAAAAAAGCTCCAAAATGCCGCCAAACCGTTTGGTGCTCTTTTTGGCGGCCTTGGCAATCACAGACAGCTTGCCTCTTTTCAGCGTAAAAAAGGTGATGATGACATCAAAATCCCCATAATCCATCCGTCGGAGCAAAATGGCAGGCGAGGAAAAAACCGGCATGTGCTTAAATTCC
>CAMYLH010000297.1 GCA_947259065.1 uncultured Desulfobacterales bacterium | reverse complement strand
ATAAAATGCGCTTGGGGATGATCGTCGGGTTCGGTCAGCTGCTCAACGAGTACGTGTGGCACATGAAATTTGCTCAACAGAAGAGAGGCTACCAGGCCTACCGGCCCGGCACCGACAACGATAACTTTATTAGATTCGGGAAGTTTCAAATTAACTCGGTTTTAGCAGTCAACTAACGATCATTGGATCAACATTTGGTTTCAAACTACGTAACGATCATTCTTTGTCCAGGTACGCTGCGTTATCTTTTAACCATATTCTTTATTTTACCAATTTCATCCCTATCTTTAGAACCCGACCTGGTTCCTCGAAAAAAAAAGTGTCCAGTCTGATTGAGATAGAAAATTGACGGAATTCAATTCTATTTTTTTGACAGGATCAACGGATGGAATTGATCTAACTAAACGAAAATGAAATAATCCCGTTAATTCTGTCTGATTTAATGAAAGTTCATAAGGTGCTAGAACATGGCCAGCGCTTCAGTAAAACCGATCGATGTAAACGGGCTCCCGCACCACCTGTTTGAGCGGGTGCGCGTGATTCAAAACGCTCCCGTGGGAACCAATGGCGAGTTTGTGCTCTACTGGATGCATCATGCAGTTCGCAGCCATGAGAATCCAGCATTGGATACCGCACTTTACCTTGCCAGGCAATTAAAAGTGCCGGTGCTGGTTTATCAAGGTCTGAGCGGCCGGCACCCGTTTAACTCGGATCGTCATCACACCTTCATTATGGAGGGTGCCCGCGAGGTACAGCAGCAGCTGCAAGGCCGAGGGATCAGCTATGCATTTTACCTCGGGCGCCGGCCGAACAAACCCTCTCCCTTAAAATCGTTGGCGCAGCGTGCAACACTAGTTATCACCGAGGATTTTCCGGCACCGCCCTTTCCCCAATGGACCCATCAGCTGGCCCAGCAGGTCGACACGGCGGTGTGGACAGTCGATTGCGCCTGCATCATTCCCATGCGCCTGATCCAGCGCACCTTCGATCGCGCCTATGCCTTTCGAAACCACACCCAAAAAGAATATGAACGCCGCCTTCCGCAAGCCTGGGATGATGTGGTAGCCGTTGGCCAACCTTTTGAGGGCAAATACGGTTTTGACGCGATTGATCTTGCAAATGCAGACATTGCCGAATTATGCGCACAGTGCGACATCGATCACACCATTTCCCCGGTGGCACATACTCCCGGCGGATCCACGGCCGGCTATGCACGCTGGGAAATATTTAAGCGCCATGGCCTTAAAAGTTACAACAGCTTGCGCAATGACGCCGCGGTTGTGTTTCCGAAAGGCGTTAGCCGTCTCTCCGCCTATTTGCATCACGGTCACGTGTCACCTTTTCGCATTGCCGGAGACGCCGCCCGGGATGGATCGGCCGGAGCGGCTAAGTTTTTAGATGAAATGCTCATCTGGCGTGAGCTGGCCCATCATTTTTGTTTTTATCGTAACGATTTGGCATCTTTGGATACGATTCCGCAGTGGGCCCGCAGAACTCTGATGGATCATCAAGACGATCCACGCGAAGCGGTATTTTCCTGGGAACGATTGTATCGGGGCCAAACCGGAGATACCCTGTGGGACGCCGCCCAGAAATCTCTGCTGGTCCATGGCGAATTGCACAACAATGTGCGCATGACCTGGGGCAAAGCCTTTTTAAATTGGGCCTGGCACCCTCAGGATGCCCTGGATTTGATGATCGATTTAAACCATCGTTTTGCCCTGGATGGCAATGATCCCAATTCATATGGTGGCTTGCTTTGGTGCCTGGGTCTGTTTGATCGGCCGTTTAAGCCGGAGCGACCGGTGATCGGCACCCTTCGTCCGCGATCGACGAAAGATCATGCCAAACGCCTGAATATGGCTGCCTATGCTGCCAAGATCAAGGGACCGGTTTTCGGTGAACCGCTAAGAATAGCGGTGATCGGCAGTGGCCTGTCCGGTCTGTTTGCGGCCAGAACCTTAAAAGATCATGGCCACAAAGTGCAGGTGTTTGAAAAAACGGACCGGCCCGGTGGCCGCATTGCGACACAGACTGATTCCGCGTATGCCTTCGATACCGGCGCCCAGTATTTCACGGTCCGGGACGAGCGCCTGCAACGATACGTCCAATCCTGGCAAAGGGACGGCGTCGCTCAACCGTGGAAAGGTAACGTGCAGGTGATTAAATCTGGCCGAATGTCGGATGAGAAACGGATGACCGAACGCTGGGTAGGTATTCCCGCAATGGACGCCATTCCCGCACACTTGGCTGCCTCGGTTGAAATTGAGTTAAATGTCGCCGTCGTATCGGTGACAGACGACAATGGCCGATGGCAGCTGATCGATCAACATAATAAGAGTTATGGACCCTACGATGCCGTCATCGTTGCCGTACCACCGCCCCGGGCAAGCGATTTTTTAAGGTCTAATCCCGGCTTGCTCAATCGCATCGCCAAGGTGAAGATGCAGCCCTGTCTAGCCGTCATGGCAGCCTTTGAAGAACCGCTGGATTTGCCGTTTGACGCTGCCTTCATTCACCAATCACCGGTCAGGTGGGCTGCCAGAAATAATAGTAAACCCAAGCGCCCTGCGGCTGAATGCTGGGTGTTTCACGCCAAAGCGGAATGGTCCCAAACGGCATACAACGGCAAAGACGACAAAACTGCTGTAAGATCGCTTCTCGTCTCATTTTTCGAAAGCATCGGTCGAACGTTTATTGAACCGAAGTACCAGAGTACTCGCTATTGGCAATCCGCTGCAGCGGTCAATCCACTCAACGTTGGATGCCTATGGGATTCAGAATTTAACATTGGATTGTGTGGTGATTGGTGTCAGATGTCTCGGGTGGAAGGTGCCGCATTGAGCGGAATGGCAATGGCCGGGAGAATATTAGGTGCTGCCGCAAAAATCCAGCCCAACTTTCAGGATTCGACGGAATGAACCAATTCAAAAAAACATGCAGGGCGGAAAAGAGGTAAACCCCTCGACATTCAAGGGTCCCATAAGATTAAAACTTAAGTGTTAAGTAACAGGATAAGAGACAAGAAAAAAATAATTTGGAATTATTTTTTCTTATATAAATTCTAATGCCTCCTTCAAGGTAAATGTTTTAAATCCTCCACTTAAATTGTTAATGTCATAACCATACTGACTCAGCGCCCTGGAGGCATAATAAGACCTTTGTCCCACAGCACAGTAAGCCCATATCTCTTGGTCTTTAGGGACTTCTCCCATGCGATTCCTGAGTTCATCCAAAGGAATATTTACAGCGTCTTCAATATGGTCCTGTTGGTATTCGGATGGATTTCGCACATCCAAAATGAAGGCTGGACTTTTTCCAAGCGCATCCCAATGAACAATGCGCGCATCCCCCCTCAACACATTGGCGGCGATCATACCGGCGATATTGACCGGATCTTTGGCAGAACCGAACTGAGGCGCATAACATAACTCAGCTTCTTCTAAATCAAAGACTGTTGCCTTTTTTTGGATAGCCATGGAAATGACATCGATGCGCTTTTCAACGCCTTCTCTTCCAATCGCCTGGGCACCGACCACCCGGCCGTCCTTTCTGCTGAAAATGAGTTTCAAACTGATCGGGCTCGCTCCTGGAAAGTAACCGACATGATGGCCGGGATGTAAATAGACCTTTTCGAAGGGAACTGGTTTATCCCAAATTTCCATGTTTCTGAGGGTTTTTTCATTGGCTCCTGTAAAGGCCACTACTAATCCCATAATCCCGACGACGGAGGTTCCCTGAACCCCTCTAAATTCTGAATTGCGCCCCATGATTGTGTCAGCTGCAATTCGTCCCTGGCGATTGGCGGGGCCTGCCAGGGGAATTACCCCTAATTGACCGGTCACCACGTCTTTAACCTCAACAGCATCTCCAACCGCCCAAATTTTCTCATCACTTGTGCGCATCTGTTTGTCAACATGTATCCCCCCTCGCTGTCCAATTTTCAGCCCAGCCTCTTCAGCCAGCTTTATTTCAGGACGTACACCGATGGAAAGGATCACTATATCCGCCTTCTCAGTTTGACCGGATTTCAATCCGGCTAATATTGAACCGTCTTTATTTTGTTCAAAACCAGTAACGGTTTCATTTAAGCGGAGAGTGACCCCGTGTTTCACTAATTCGGCGTGGATTGGTGAAACCATTTCCGAATCCAGCAAAGGCATCACATGGGGCTGCATCTCTACGATCGTAACCGCAAGGCCGAGATTGACCAGGTTTTCGGTCATTTCCATGCCGATGTAGCCGCCCCCGACTACAACGGCGCGTTTGGCCTTACGCTGCTCAATCCAGGCTTTGATCTG
>CAMYLH010000296.1 GCA_947259065.1 uncultured Desulfobacterales bacterium | reverse complement strand
ACGATGAAAAGAAAAAAAGTACCCGGATAGATTAAGGTCGCGAGAAAGAATCCCATACCCGCTATCAGCAGTATCGGCAGGGTTGTGAGGGAAAATTCAAAGCCCCATAGATCATACACGACACCCACGACGAAAAGGGAAACCGCCAGACTGAGGGCCATATTCAGTGCCAGCCAGATACGATGATGAAGGGTTCGGGATAAAACAAGACCATGAGCCACTGCTCCCAGGATGGCTGCCAAACCGATCAGCCCGATGGCGGCAGACCAGATGTTGATTTTCCAAAGCTGGTCGGAATTTAACAGGGGCCATCGTAAAAAGACAATGCCGCCGAAAGCGATGAGTGCCAATATAATATCCGTTGCTGCTGTGGTTTGCTCGGCGGAGTCTTTAGTAAATTCCATTTTAAAACAAACAGATCTTGTCGGGTTTCAGATGTCGGCCCGTCACAGACTAAAAACAGCCGGTCTGATCGAAAAAGAGATTCCAGCTTTGAGGAGTCTCCTTAACGGCTACCCAGGTCGCTAAGGGGCCGGTGGTTGTGTTGATAACAGACCCTTAGTGTCGCCCGATCTTCCGCTTTTTGTGATGTAGCCCTTTATCTGTCAGTCGGTAATTTGGTTCACTGTCCGGCCCGCAAATAAAGGAGCCGTCCATCCGATGAAGATAGCCTTTTTCAACCAGACCCTTTAATAATTGCTTTTTCCCCAAATGGTTTCCGGGATAATACACTCCTTTTTTCATCTTCTCCAGAATCTCATCCGTCATCTAAGTCCCCCCCGATTTTTACTTCCATCGCTCGCTGCTTTCGTTTACTTCCAACCTGCCCACATAAACGATGTCTTGCCATGAGGCTGCGCCCCCAAATGCCTTGCAAACGAAAGCCTCCGACTCGTGCCAAATTCAGGTTTTAGTGAAACATCCCGACATAATAAATTTTAGCTCTACATGGATATTACGATGTCAACGCGCTTGATTCACCCGCCGACAGGTGAGGTCAGGCATAGGTAAATTTGGAGTCAATAAATTGATAGCAGGGGCGAGACTATTTAGGAACATATCCTGACGCGTGTGTCAACCCAAGAATTATTTTTTTGGCTCAGATCTACGCCGTCTTTGGAAGAGATTTTAAATGACAAATCCGAAAAACAGAAAATTGATTCTATCATCAATTGGTTGGAAAGGCTGGTGGTGTTCTGTTTCATTATATCTTCGATTTGCATTCACCCCAATGTTGCAACGTTAGGGTTCCGTTAAAACCACTTCTGGCTTTTGTCCCTTACCATTTCAAGGGCTTTAATTTTAATGGTATGCGGGATTTCGGGCTCGATATAAATGACATATTCATCAAATATGCCGCCGAGCAAAATATCTATTTTACGGGTGCGTTCGATAAATATTCCTTTTTTATCGTAAAAGATTTCGCCCGTATCGTCTTTCATGATGGTCATGGCAAACAATTCCCGTTTTCCCTTGCGAACCGAGAACCTGTCGCCAATTTCAAAAGGACTTTCTTTCAGTTGATCGCTGTGAATGAATATGCCTTTTCGCTCAGGATCATAGAAGGCGATATCCTTATGGCTAATATCGGAATTGGATGTCATAAAACACTTCGTGTTTGCAGGTTGTCGGTTGTTTGTTGTCCCTTGTTCTTAACAGATCAGTATTGATGTTGGTAATGTTAGCGTTACGATCACATCTAATATTTTGCTTTGATAATGTGATAAAATAGAATTAATACCCAACCGCTTGGCCGTCTTTTCTCGGATCGGACGCGGCACAGTAGCCGATTTCCAGACGATGGATCACCTGGGCACCTCCAAACATATGCATCGGTGGGTCTTTGATAATGCGGTGACCACGTTGTTCCAGTTCGCCGGCAACGCGGGGTGAGAATCCGGCTTCCAGCGCGATGTTGAAATTTTCATCTGCATGCCAGCGGGGTGCATCGCAGGCTGCCTGGGGATTTTGCCCGTAACCAAAAATCCGAACCATCATCTGTGCATGTCCCTGTGGCTGCATGCTGCCGCCCATAACGCCGAAACTGATCAGCGGCCGGTTCTCATGGGTCACAAAGCCAGGGATAATGGTGTGATAAGGGCGTTTGCCGCCGGCGACACAATTCGGGTGGCCCGGCGTGAGAACAAACCCGAGGCCACGATTTTGCATACTGATGCCGGTACCCGGAATTACAATACCCGATCCGAAACCCATATAGTTGGACTGGATGAAGGAAACCATCATGCCTTTTTCATCCGCCGCTGTCAGATAAACGGTTCCGTGGTCTGTGGGGATTTTCGATTCAGGACGGGCGGCCCGGTCCATGGAAAGTTCCCGGGAGCGACGTTTCAGAAAAGCAGGGGTTAGAAATTGCAGCGGGCCGACTTGCATGCAGCGGCTGTCGCTAATGTGCCGGTAGGCTTCGGCCAAAGCGATCTTCATGGCCTCGATTTGCAGGTGGATGCTGTCGGCGGAGTCCACCGGATAAGCCGAGATATCAAATTCGCGCAGAATCCCCAAGGCGATCAGAGCGGCCAGTCCCTGGCCGTTTGGCGGTATTTCGTGAAGCTGCACACCCAGATATTCGATAGAAATGGGCTGCACCCAATCCGAGTGGTGATCTGCAAGATCTTCAAGGGCCATGGCGCCACCGTCTGATTGGGCACAATCGACGATTTTTTGCGCCAGCTCCCCGCGATAAAAGGATTCTCCGCGGCTTTCAGCAATTGCTTCGAGTGTGCGGGCCTGGTCGGGACAGCGAAAAAGTTCGCCGGTATGAGGTGCCCGCCCTGCCGGCAAAAATGTTTTACAGAAATCCGGAAAATTTTGATACTGTTCGGCGGCATCCACCCAGCGGTTAGCCGTTATCGGAGATACGATAAAGCCCTCTTGGGCATATTCAATCGCGGGAACAAACAGATCGGCGAAGGGCAGCTGACCGAATCTTTCAGACAGTTGCCGCCAGGCATCCACCGCGCCGGGGACGGTAACCGCATCCCAGCCGAATGTCGGCATTTCATCCAAACCTGCATAGCGATCAAGCGACCAGGCCCGGGGTGAGCGCCCGGAGCCGTTCAGCCCGTGAAGCGTCTGCCCATCCCAGATCTGAGCAAAAGCGTCGCTGCCGATTCCGTTGCTGGTTGGCTCGACAACAGTTAGTGCTATCGCGGCGGCCAAGGCGGCGTCAACGGCATTGCCGCCTTTGAGCAGCATCCTCAAACCGGCCTGGGCGGCCAGCGGCTGTGAAGTGGCTACCATGTTACGGGCAAAAACCGGCATTCTTTGAGACGGGTAAGGAAATTTCCAGGAATAGTTCATTTTTCAGACTGCTCCTAATCCGGATGCACCGGAATTGAAGATTGAAAATTTGCTGAGAAGAGCCTAATAAAAAACACATCGAGTCCGGTGTCGTGGAACAGCCTTGTAGTGGGGCTGCTGACCGCGATTCCAGAGGAGGTAATCGAGATCCGGCGAATTGAGGATTTGGCCCGATATACGCATTTCATTCTTGATGAGCTCGACTGCATGAAGGGCGCTGGCCCGTATCTCCACTTCCTCGGCGGACCCTGCGGGAATTAAGTTTCCGACGGCGATACGTTCAATCAGTGATTCTTCATATATCAAAACACCATCCATTCGCAATACGTGGGGCACAAGATTATCGGCAAAGATGGTCAATTGATCCAGATCATTAAAATGTCCCCATCCCCGTCCCTTAAATGCGATTGACAAATCCGCTGCGGTAATCTGTGCCCGTTTGAAGAAGGGGACTTTGATCCCGTTATAGAGTCCAACGTCATCGAAATAGGGCATATTTTTAAGCAACTGCACAAAACGCTCGGCGGATGACCCTGCGGCCTCCACCAGGGCGGCAAAATTTCCCTCGTAATTATCGAGCAGGTATCGACCCAGATTTTTTAAGGCCGTCGTAAAATGCTGCATCAGCTCCCGGATGGTCTGATTGGTGGGATCCTGGCCGAAGATGCGGGTGCATTTATCAACCGTGATTTGATCCAAATCTGCCGCTGAAAGGCCACCGTGGCGTTTGTAGACCTCATTCAATGAAGCGGCGATTGAAAAATAGCCTGACATTCCCGGCCGTTTGCGCAGATGAGGAAAATAACCGGAGCCGAAATTGATGGTATCCAGGGTGAGCAAAAAAGCAACCGTCTTTTCCTCTTTGCCCAGGTAATGACACCCGCGATCGAGCTCGGGGGGAATTGCCGTTAAGAACGACTGTGATGCAGCATAAGCGGGAATGTAATCGTAATTAATGTGAACTTGGGTCGCCCCGGCGGCAACTTCCTTGCA
>CAMYLH010000295.1 GCA_947259065.1 uncultured Desulfobacterales bacterium | reverse complement strand
ACCGAGGCAATTTCAGAGCGTCTTTTAAAAGCCATTGCCGCCCGGAAAAAAAATACTGCATTTATGGTGCCGAGTGAAAAATCACCAGTCATATCACAAATTATCTATGTGCGCGGGATAGATGATCGCTTCACAATTTCGATCGACAGCAGCGGCAGCCACCTTCACAAGCGCGGCCTGAAAAGACACCCCGGAAAGGCACCCCTTCGCGAAACCATTGCGGCTGCAGCATTATTGCTGGCGGGCTACACCGGGATTGAACCGATGATAGATCCAATGTGCGGTACGGGAACCTTTTCTTTGGAGGCCGCTTTGATGGCAAAGAACATCCCCCCGGGTTGGTTCAGGGAATTTGCCTTTATGGGGTGGCCCTCTTTTCGCCGGACGCAATGGGAATATCTGAAACGCCAGTGTGAAATGCAGTTTACCCGTCCAGGGTCTCCATTGATTTTTGCCTCAGACAAAGATCCAAACGCCGGTACACGTCTTAAAAAGTCCCTGATGCAACACAATCTGATGGACGCTGTCAACGTTTCTAAGAAGAATTTTTTTAATTTTTCCCCGGGTGAACTCACGGACCAAACCGGATTGATCGCGATCAACCCACCCTATGGACGACGGATGGGAAACCTTGAGGAAAGCGAGCAATTTTTTCTGTCAATTTGTGCCCGACTAAAGCAGGAATATAAGGGTTGGAAACTGATCTTGATCGCACCGAGCAAGCTGCTTGAAAAAAAAGTTCCCTTTAAACTAAAACCGTATCCTCTTTTTCATGGCGGCCTGGTATTAAAGTTGATGGTGGGGAACATTCAGTAACATTTTGAATGAAATCATCCGGCGACGACATTCAAGAAGAATGTGCTCAATCAGCTACATTCGTCACTGAAAAAGAATTAAATTAGGACACAGATTTTCACAGATTTTTGGTTTTTTGTAGCTTTTAATATCCTGTTAATCCGTGTTCATCCGTGTCCCCAAATTAGAAATTCCGAGACGTAAATTAATCCTATAACTTATCCGGCTGACAAAGATTTTCAGCCTTTGCCGCAGCACGGCCACACTTTTTACAAATAAATTGTGGGTTCCGAACATATTTTTTATAATCTTCAAGGTTGCTTTTGACGAAACCCATATTCTCTGCCATACATAGATGGGCTTCATGCCCCGGATGCGGTTCGGTGAGATGTTGTGGAAATGGAAACCAATCAGCCATTTTTTGAACCCCTTTCTTGCAAACGTCACAGCGCGAACGTTGCTGATATAAAAATGTATATTTAACTTATAAAACTGCCCAATGAAACATAGCGAAAGATAGGAATTAAAATTTGGCTGTCAATTGAAGTAACCGCTTTATATATGCAATCAAAAATATTCAATCATCAGGAGGTAGGTTTATGGATCTTAAAGACCTGAGAGTAAACGGCAAGCGACTACAAAACACATTGGAGGAAATGGCAAAAATCGGTGCGACACCGGGCGGCGGCGTTCAACGGTTGACTTTGACGGACGAAGACAAGCAAGCCCGCGATCTTTTCGTCAGCTGGTTAGAAGAGTTGGATCTTGAAATCACCATTGACGAGATGGGCAATATCTTCGGCCAACGCCGGGGAAAAAACAACGACCTGCCGCCCGTGATGAGCGGGTCTCATATCGATTCTCAACCCAAGGGAGGACGCTTTGACGGCATTTTAGGCGTCATGGGGCCCCTGGAAGTATTGCGCACCCTCAACGAAAACAATATCGAGACCGAGCGGCCCATTGTCATCGTGGACTGGACCAATGAAGAGGGCTCGCGGTTTGCGCCTGCCATGGTGGCATCCGGCGTGTGGGCGGGGGCCTTGGAGAGAGACTGGGTTTACGATCGTACCGATATTAACGGCAAACGATTTGAAGATGAACTGATCCGCATCGGATATAAAGGGACGGTGCCCTGTAAAAAGCGACCGGTTCATTGCTACTATGAATATCACATCGAACAGGGGCCGATTCTGGAGCGAGAGTCAAAAGCCATCGGCGCACCCAAGGGTATTTTGTGTTTGCACTGGTACGATATTTACCTGGAGGGAGAAGCCAACCAGGTCGGACCCACACCCATGGAAGGCCGTCACGACGCCCTGTGTGCGGCTGCCGAAATGATTTTAAAAGTCAATGATCTCCCGGGCCGTATGGGTGGCAACATGGTGGCCACGGTCGGTGAAATTCAAAATTACCCGAACTCCAGAAACATCATCCCGGATAAAGTACACTTTACCGTGGACATCCGCTCCTGGGATGATGACCATGCCATAAAAGCGTGGCAGCTGGTTCGCCAGGACTTTGAGGACATCGCCGTCCGCAGGGGGTGTCCGATTAAAATCGAAGAAACCTGGCGGGTAGAGCACTCCCCCTTTGATGAAAAACGGGTACAAATTGTATTGGATGCGGCCGGGGCCCTGGGATATTCCAGTCTGCATATGGTCAGCGGGGCGGGGCACGATGCCAGTTATATGAACCAGGTTTGTCCAACCGCTATGGTTTTCATACCGAGCATCGGCGGCCGCAGTCATGTCGAGGTGGAAAACAGCCGCTGGCAGGATTGTGAAGCCGGTGCCAATGTGCTGTTGCATGCAATTTTGCAATCGGCCAATGAAAAATAGTAAATGCAGTTATTGGTTAATGGTTATTAGAAAAGGATAGAAAACAAAGGACAGACGTCAGATGGCAGAGTTTATTGGGCTACTGCATTTGCCGTATCTGAAAGAATTAGCAAAAAAAGCCTTAGGAAAAACAAGAAAGGTGCAGGATATAAATTTCCTGCACCTTTCTTTTTCTTTGTCTTTTTTCTTATAGATTTTTTAATGATTGCAGCGAGTGCAATCACGGTAGATCAGTTAAATCTGTTTTCTGTTCTCTGGCTTCTGTCCTCTGTTTTAAAATCCTTCAAAGGGTTCGCGCTTCACAAACCTTCCGTGGCCGACCTTTCCTACAAACTCCATCTGATCGCCGTTCCAGCGGGCCACTTTTTCCCCGCGGGAATAAACCGCGCTGGGCATGCCGGTAATTTCAAAACCTTCAAACGGGGTGTAGTCTACATTCATGTGCAGCTTGCCCTGGGAGATGGTGAAGGTTTGATTGGGATTAAAGACGACGATATCCGCATCTTTGCCCACGGCAATCTCGCCCTTGTCTTTCAGACCGAACATTCGCGCCGTACCGGTGGACAATATATTTACCATACGTTCCAGGCTGATGCGGCCTTTGACGACACCCTCGGAATGCAACAGCATCGCCAGGGTTTCAATACCGGGAGCGCCGTTGGGAATTTTTTTGTAGTCGTCTTTGCCGAACATGTCTTTTTTACCCTTAAAATCAAAGGGGCAGTGGTCGGTGGCCACCACCTGAATGTCGCCGCCTCGCAATCCTTTCCAGAGCTCATCGTTGCTTTCTTTGGTTCTCAAGGGCGGAGACATGACGTATTTGGCGCCGTTGAAATCCGGCTCCTTGTAGCGTTCATCGTCAAGCAGCAGATACTGGGGACAGGTTTCGGCATACACGTCGACACCATGATCCCGGGCTTCTTTAACCTTCCACAGTCCCTCTCTGGAAGACAGGTGCACGATATAAATGCGCGATCCAGTCAACTCCACCATTTTGGCGGCCCTGCCGACAGCTTCTTCTTCGGCGATGTTCGGGCGGCTGATGGCATGATAATACGGTTCTAATTTTCCTTCTTTTTCAAGAACCTCATTCATGTGCTGAATGATGTAAACATTTTCCGCATGAACCTGCACCAGACCGCCGTATTTTTTAGTTTCTTCCAGCAGCTTGATCATGGTGGCATCATCTACCCGGAAGTCATAGACCATAAATATTTTCAAACTTGGTGTGCCGTAGTCCTGACAGGCCTTTTTAACCTCTTCGATCACATCCGGTCTGGGATCCATGACCGCCGGGTGCAAAGAATAATCCACACAAACCTTGCCTTCCGCCAGCGCCTTTTTACGTTCCAGTGCCTCAAACAGGGTTTCTCCCTTTTGCTGCAAATCAAAATCAACGACACAGGTGATACCGCCACAGGCCGCTGCGATGGTACCGGTCTCATAGTCATCCTGGGCATGGGTTCCCATAAAAGGCATGGAAATATGGGTGTGGGGATCAATCGCCCCTGGAAGAATGTATTTTCGGCAAATACATCGGCCAGGTAGCGACCCGTAGCGTTTACGATGGTTCCGCCCTTAAATAACACACTCATTTGGACCCTCCTTTGTAAATGGCTCAACTTTTATTTCTTTTTCCATGCTGCTGTCCATAACGGCAGTCTCCCGACGATGCCACTCTGCGGGCATTTCCTTGAAGGAAATCAGTTCGGGGACCGGACATACAAATTTACACAACATGCAGCTCAAGCATTTATCCTCAATTAAATTCGGCCGGCGGGTTCCCGAATCCCATTCAAGCGCCTGTCCGGCGGCATCCTGGCATACAAGGTAACATTGCCCGCAGCCGATACAACGATCCAGATCGTACTGGGTAATGCCCTGCCGGTCAACTTCAAAGTCCTCGGTTTCATGGAGGTTGGGCAGCGCTTTACCCACCAGATCGGAGATCCTGTCAACCCCCCGTTCGGTCATGAAGTCGCTGAGGCCTTCGATCATGTCCTCAACAATCCGGTATCCGTAATGCATAATTCCGGTGGTGACCTGCAGGGTGGAAGCGCCGACAAGGATAAATTCCAACGCATCAATCCAGGTCTCGATGCCACCGATTCCGGACAAGGGCAATCCGAGTGCCTCATTTTTGGCCATGGATGCAATAAAATTCAGCCCGATTCGGTGTCGGAACAAAATCATCGAGACCGACACCTGAAATGCCTCTGACGGTATTGATGGCGGAGATCGCATCGGCACCACCGTTTTTGGCATACATGGCCGGTTCATTCATGTCCGTAATGTTCGGTGTCATCTTGGCGATCACCGGGATGGATACCGTGTTTTTGACGGCTTCGGTGAATCCTTCCAGCAGTTGAAATGCCTGACCCACCTTATGGCCTGCACCTTCGATGCACATATGGGGACAGGAAAAGTTCAGCTCCAGCATGTCGGCCCCATTGTCTTCAGCCGCCTTGGCCAAATAGGCCCATTCATCGGTAAAAAAACCCATGATGCTGGCAATGATCGGGTGGTCCGGATAGTTCTTTTTCAGATATAGAAAATCTGTCAGATTATCCTTCAGGGGTCGGTCCGAGATCATCTCAACGTTCTGAACGGCAATCCCCTTTTTGGCACCGTAATCAATGCAAGCCATCCTTGGTGATGGATGAATGATCGGCAGCCGATCGGAATTCAGGGTTTTAAACACCACCCCGCTCCAGCCGGCCTCAAATGATCTGGCCACCATCTCGGCACTGTTGGAAACCGGAGAGGATGACAGCAGAAACGGATTTTTAAATTTAACACCACAAAAATCTATGGATAAATCGATATTATTTACCACGATATAGCCTCCTATTTGAGTCAGTGTACATCGAAATCATCAAATGCTGCAAAATCCCGGTTAGAAGTTGAAGACTCAATGTGTAACTGAAAATATAAAGGTAAGATACCTCAAATATTCAATCTTCATTCTTTAATCTTCAATTTATTTCCGCAGGTATTTCTTAATGGCCACAGCCGCCAATTTGCCGTCCTGAACCGCTTGCACCACAAGGGATGGTCCGCGCACGATATCACCGCCGGCAAAAATACCGTCAACTGAAGTTTTACCGGTTTCCGGATCTGCTTTGATCAGTTTTTTGTCATCGATGTGGATGTTGGGATACCACTGCGGTGAATCTTCAGCTGCGATATTGCCGATGGCCTCGATGACCACATCCGCATCCATGGTCCATTCAGAACCTTCGATGTTTTCGGGTCGTCTGCGACCGGACTCGTCGGGCTCGCCCAAACGGGTGCGGACCAGCTGCAATCCCATCAGGCGATTTTGGTCATCTGTTATATAATTCAACGGTTGATTCAGCAGCAGGAAATGAACCCCGCACTCAAGCGCCTCGATTCTCTCATCGGCTTCCGCCGGCATCTGGGCGTAAGAACGCCGGTAGATCAGATAGACATCTTTGGCCGCAAGCCGAACGGCAGACTCAATACAATCCATGGCCACCGACCCACCGCCGATAACTGCGACGGTTTTACCTTGAATTTTCTTTTCCAATTCTTCAAAGCGTCCGTCTCGTAAAGCAGACAGATAATCCACCGATGAAAACAGCCCGTCGATATCGCGGCCGGTCGCTTTTATGCTGGCAGCCGCCCAGAGCCCGGGAGCCAGGAATACCGCCTCATAACCGTCCTTTAATAATTTTTCGGCGCCCGCTTGGCCGCCGATGGCGGAGTTGCATTGGAAGTTGATCCCTAAAGACTTGATATCTTTCATTTCATTTTCTAAGAAGCTCATGTCAAATCTGTAAGACACGACCCCATATCGAAGCACACCGCCGGGTTCGGGTTTGGCCTCAAAGATCGTCACCCGATAACCTTCTTTGGCCAGTTCAGCCGCACAGCTCAATCCGGCGGGGCCGGATCCCACTACGGCCACTTTTTCCCGGCGCCCAGCGGGTTTCTCAAAAAATTTGATATTTCTATCCCAGGAATGTTCGATCAAAAATCGTTGGATTTTACCAATTTGGATGGGCCTGTCGGCACCTTCGGGACGATTTTGAGATTTAAACATCGCGCTGCACTTTTCCTCGCACAAGCGGGAGGTCGGACACAGGACACCACAGGCTCCTCCTAAAATGTTGTTTTGCTTGATCGTACGAATCGCGCCGGTCATGTTCTTAAACCGCAATTTGCGGATGAATTCAGCCGGTTTGGTGTCAGCCGGGCAGGCCTCCGAGCACGGCGCGTCATGGCAAAGCAGGCAGCGATCGGCTTCGGCGAT
>CAMYLH010000294.1 GCA_947259065.1 uncultured Desulfobacterales bacterium | reverse complement strand
ATCTTACCCATTCTATGAATCCAATGTGCATAGGCATTAGCCCGATCAAAATCAGGCCCGGCACACAGCTATGTATTTATCCCAGCGCAAGGAATGGATTAATCATAGAGATCAGTAATTGGTAATTTCCCAGGGAAATAAGGTTAACATAGAATGAACATACCCGGCTCAATTGGTAATCTCTTGTTCAAGTTAACAGACAAATTCATTTTTCAACTAAAGTACTCATAGGATCGGTTGGCTAGCTGCGCGGAAAGGCGCTTTTTGCCTTCGATAGCTTAATTATAATAATGGCGCCATTGTTTATGATAATCGTAAGTGAAAATCAGGGTAAAGTGTTGATTAGGAAGTTACATCCATAAAACCGTAAATTGCATATTGCTTCTGCTAATCTACAATAATGTGGCGGCACGGAAACTGTAGATTAGCCAGCCTAACCCATAATTTTAAGCTATCGCCAGCAGTTTGCATGTCGGCTATCAATACAACATCGACAATTGCAAAAATTCCCTATACATTAGCAATCGCAATACACATCCAATCCTGTCAGGTCAAACTGATGGTTTTGCTAACCTAAAATTGACCCTATAAATCATATCATGCATTACCCGATAATTGCCCTGTCATTGATTTCCTGAATTTACATACCCGTTTGAGATTTGAACAGATTAACGGAATTGATCTGAATATCGAGCAATTCGGCGATTTTTAGTTTTGCCCGGATGCCTTTGGGACTGCCGGCCACGGAAGTAATGATGCCGATGCCCAGATCCTCTCTGAGTTGGCGCATCACTTCTTCATCGACCAAGTTCGCAATTTTTACTCCCAGCTTTTCTGCCACATATTGTTTTGCTGCGTCAATTTTCAATTTTTTGATTAGCTGCATCCAGGCCACCAGATCTCCGGAGGTTCGAATGCCGCCCATGCCACAGGCAAATATATGGGAAATTTGCATGCCAAAGGGGTCGCCGACGCCAATCTACAAACCATCCGCCTTACCGATTTGAACAAGAGATTTCGAGGCCCGGGTGACGCTGTCAATCGATGGCGCTTCCATCATCGGGACACCGCCGACACCCATGCCGACATTGACGTGCACCGGAATATTGACTGCAGTGACCGCTTCTTTTACGAACGTTGCGGCGCGGGCGATATTCCATGCCACGGATTGATTCGTGCTGGTGCCGATGGCCACGCCGTAAATGCTGGCCCCGGCGGCCTCTGCCATTTCGGCCTGTTCGTGGGGGTACATGCCGGCCAGTCGCCGGCCGTTAAACTCCACCTCACCGTGCATGCCTAAAACAAATTCACTCGATCCCCCCATGATGACCGGCATGTTCGGTGCGGTTTCCTTTAAATCGCTGATGGCCATCAAAGCCGCCCAAAAATCGGCATCTCCAGCCGAACCGCTAGTATCGAGATTGAGCCCCTCGCAACCGATGGAATTTAATTTTTTTCCGACAAAGATCAGATCTTCGCGGAGTTGTTGGGCGGCCGCTTCCTGTACTTCCCGGGCTTCTTTAATTTTACCGCGGGGGAGGAGATCGGCCGGGTTTTCATGGGGGCCATCGGGCTGAAAGTACAATCCCATATTGGGCTGCGCGCCATATAAAAACGGGGCGGTGGTCATCATCGAGGCCGTATAATACTCGTTCATCTCAAAATTGATGATGGGCTTAACGGGCTTGAAACTGTAATCGCTGTGCCCCATGGAGGTGGTATCCGCGGCCAGGGCTCGCTCATAGGTCAAAATTGCCTGCAACCGGCTCATGGAAACTCCGACACCGCCGCCGTCCTGACCGGAATAAAAACTCATCGAGCAGCCGTCATCCGTGACGATCACTTCCTGTCCGGAATTGACGCTGACTGCCCGGGCCGGTTCGGCAATGATTTCGAAGAGCTGATCCATCTCCTCTGCGTTGAGCTCCGGGATTTCGGCGCGCCTGGCGGCATCGACAGTGGCGGCCTGAATATCTTCTTTGATTTCTCCAGCGGACAGGGTAACCCGCTCGCCGTCACCCATGCGGCTGAATATTTTTTTCTGCATGGACTTTTTTCTCCAGTTACTGTTTATTGGATGTCATAACCCGGATACGCCGGTGAATCGACATTAGTCAATTATTTAAGCGTCCAGTTCAGCTTCGGTCTCGGTTATTATTGAACGCATCTCCGCCAGTACCTTGTCCGGCAGCGGTTTCGGCTCATGGGTTTGCAATATATCGCGGGTTTTTTCCAGGGCCCGCTGGTAGCTGTCGGTGGAACCCGATGCTTGCCATGTTTCCATGCCGCTGCGATCGATAAGCTCCGGACGGGAGTGGGTGCGCATATGTTTGAGGGTGTGATCCTGGGCCAGGAAATCCTTCCTGGGTCCCACCGATTTGATGACATCAACGGCCAGGTTTTCCTTATCAACACGAAAACCCCTGACGGTTTGTTTGATCATCCTGGCAAATTCATTATCCAGCACCAATTGGGCAAAATCGAAAGTGATGCCGCTCTCAAGCATTCCCGGACCATAAATCAGATTGGCCCCTGCCAATGCTGCGATGAGTCCGGTGAGGGTTTTCTCATGGCCCAGTTGAGAGTCGGATATTTTGGAATCACTCTACCCGCCGGCGACGTAACTGGGCAGGGCATAATACCGCGCCAATCTTGCCACTGCTCCGCTAATGACGGCACACTCGGGAGTGCCGACGGAGGCGGCGGCAATCTTTAAGTCCATGGCGGTCGTCGAACTGCCGTAAATCACGGGCGCACCCTTTCGTACGAGCTGATTTAATGTAATGCCCCCGAGGACTTCAGCATTGTGGGTGACAATGGTCCCGGCCAAAGTGACCGGAGACGTACCGCCTGCCATAGCCATGGACAGAATATTGACCACCGACCCGGTTCGAGCGGCCTCCATAATAATCTCGCAGCATTCATTGATCAATGTCAGGGGGCTGACGGGGCAGGTGGTAAACGACAGAATCGGACGCTCTTTGAGTTTATTTATGCCGCCCACGATGACACCGGCCATGGCGACCAGTTTTTTTAATAAGAAACCGCTGCCCGGTCCGACGCAGCAATGCTTGGTTGTGTTGCTGAGCATGGCTTCGGCGTTGTGCAGCGGCAGCACTGCTTCAGGTACATCACTGGAGCCGACCGCCTTTTCACAGACATCGATATCATCGAGGTAATCGACCACCTTGGCGGCATTGGCAAGATCGGCCTTGACCGGGGTTCTGCGTTCAGCGGTGTATGGATCGACGACTTCAATGCCCTCGCTGAAGTTGGTGAAGTGAACCCGGCCGACTTCCAGCAGTTTATCGTGACTGGGATCGCGCCCGGCCAGCAGAATTTTTGACGGTGCCGATCGAATCGCGTCCTCAACCAGATAGGGCGGTATTTTGACGATCTTGGTGGCACGGTCAACTTCGGCGCCGCAACCATCGAACAGATCCAGGGCCTCATCGGTTTCTATGAACAGCCCGGCTTTTTCAAGGACTTCAAGGGTAGCCAGATGAATGTCATACAGTTCATCATCGCTAAACGAATTCAGGCCCAATCCCTGAGTGACGCCCTTGCCCGGTTGTAAATTTCGCATCTTGGATGTATCCCCCTTAACCTTTGAATTTGAGATGTCGCTATCCATTGCTGAAAGCTCTTCTAACAGAGGAGCCATCGAAAATCAACCACATCCAAAAAGTGGTTGTTATGTTTTGATCATTGGATTCCTTAATTTTCGCCGGCTGTGGTCGTCATTCAGATGAAGTTATTTGTCAGGCGAAGGATATATTGATAAAAAGATAACCTGATGTCGGCCTTGACAGCAGGGCCGTGGGGGGGTAATTAGGCTTGTATCTGACAACATGTTGTAAGAAAATGAAGGTTACAATTGTTCCGCCGGCGGATTCAGGTTTCAACAATTAAAAATTTCAAATAACAAAGCACAAATACCAAACAAATAACAAAGACCGAAATTCAAAATCCAAAACTTCTTTTAGTAAATGAATATGGGAAATTGGATTCTCGATATTTAGTAATAGAACATTGTTTTGAATTTGTGTTTTGATTATTGGAGATTATTTGTTATTTGTAATTTGGTATTTGTTTTTTTCCAGTTTTTCCGGCTTACAAATCGCGGGGGGTGGATCGATAGCAGATCGCGTGGACTCTAAATCCACGTAGCTCGGTGCGACACCGTGACCTCCCGCCAATATCTTATTTATTTTTCTGACAGGATCAACCAGACTTCGCTAAAAAGCTTCGCCCCGGCAGGCTGGATGGACAGGATATAACTAGACTGAGCAAAAAAAATCCTGTTAATCCTGTCTAAATGAGTTTCACACGAGCGC
>CAMYLH010000293.1 GCA_947259065.1 uncultured Desulfobacterales bacterium | reverse complement strand
GGATGCTTCAGCCTCGAACCCGATTCCGTCGTCTTGAGCCTGGAAAATGATATTGGGGTAGCTCTTGATGATGGAAAGTGTAAATCGATTTGCACAGGCGTGCTTGAGGGTATTGGTGAGCGCCTCCTGGGCGAGGCGGTACAAAACACTTTCGATATCGAGATCTACTCGTTGCCTGAATCCGATCATTTTAAATTCGATCTGAAGGTTGCTGTGTTTGGAGATATGGCTCAAATAGGCGTCGATGGCCGGTTCCAGTCCAAGATCGCTTAAAAGGGCCGGATGAAGCCGATGAGACAAACGGCGCATTTCCCGGTAGGTCCGATTGATCTGCTTTTTTATTTCTATAAAATGAGTGTGGATGAGCTCGGGCTCTTTCGCAGCGACTTTTTCAATCCTTTCCAAGGTAAAATTGATCCCCGTGAGGGCTTGGCCGACTTCATCGTGCAGTTCCCTTGCAATTCGCCGCCTCTCCATCTCTTGAGAATGAAAAAGCATCGCAGTGAGGTCCTTGAGTTCTTCCCGATGTCTGCGTATGGTTTGAACCAATTGAGTGTTCTCAATGGCACCGCCTAAAAAATTGCCCAGTGATCCCAACAGGTGAAAATCTTGACCCGTTGTAAGATCCTTGTCCTTTGGAACAACCAAGGCAAGGAATCCACAGGCCTTCTCTTTGGCGGTTATCAAGAAACAAACAAGTTCTGTCAACTTATTGTGTTTACCTTTTAAAACCGCTTTGAAGGGAGGGAATATAGGTTCGGGAACCAGAAGAAGTTCTTTTCTAAGTAATTCCCGCATGAGCAGTTCATCATAAAGCTGTATTTGGTTGATTTGCCCGGCATCATTGCCCGGGAGTCCATGCTTGGCTCTGAGCACAAAGGCGGATTTTTCAGGATCGATCAGGAAAATGCCGCCGGCGGTGAGATTCAACACCTTGAGGGCCTTTTCCAAGGCGGTCATAAGGATGACATCTAAATCCTGGGTTGTGTTCATGGCAAAGGCCACGGAGCTTAAAACCCATAGCTCGCGATGCCGTTGATAAAAATTTCGAGTGGCATCCGTGCGGGCCGAGATGTCCTTGGCAATGCCTTGATAGCCGATGAATTCTCCGTACCTGCTGCGAACCGCATTGCCGCTGAGCAGGCCGTGGATGCGTTTTCCGTCTTTTCTTCTGAAAAGGGCCTCGAAGTCCTTCACAAATCCGTCACGATCGATCTGTCTTTTAAATACTTTCCAGTGAGTGGCCTTATCGTAAATTTGTTCCACCGAGCCCAATGAGAGCAAATCTTCCTTGCCGCTATAGCCCAAAAGATCCACACAGGCTTGGTTGACATCTCTGAATTTTCCATCCTTATGGGTAATGAAGATCAAGTCCTTGGAACCTTCAAAGAGACGTCGATATTTGCGCTCAGCATGCTCCAGATCGTCTCTAAGCTGTTGAACTGTCGCGCTGCTGAATTCAGTTTTGATGAATTGTTGAATTTCATCGGAGACGAAATGGTTCCAACCACGAGGATCTGCCTCCGCATGGGCGATGAATACCGGGCAAGTCAGGCAGTGCTCAATTTTTCGGGCGATATCGGATGTCCCGCTATGCACACATAAGGTTTTGGGAACCTGCCAGCAGGCAATATCCCGCCTGCTGTAAGCCGGACAGAGAACTTGGTTGCATTTAATTATTTGGTGGCAGGGGATTAAGGTACGTACTTCTGACTGACGTCCAGGGAATACGGCACATTTTTCGGATGGCGAATGCGCAGTCATTGTCACCTCGATCGGAATTCTAAAGACCGTGAATAAATTTAATATTCAATACCTTTGCACGCTATTGCGCCACGATAATAAGGATGTTTGCCCGGGCACCAATAGCGTATATTCTTAATTAATCCTGAACGATTTTGTGTATATAATATAGACATTCCTCGCTTAGGGAAACTTTTTTATAGCACACGTCATGGAGAGATACCACACCTTTCATATCAGGGCAATTGCATTTAGAATTAGCCAGCTCAGCCACCCAGACACGAAGGAACAAATACAAATGACTGTTGTAAATTCTGATGAATGTTGTTCCAGAGAGTCCAAAATTTGGCTGGCGGAATCATTATAGCCGATCTCAGATGTGAAAATTTTAAGTTTTCCGTCACCGGCCTTAGAAGATGTGTTAAAACTTTCCGAGTGAACAGACATCCAGGCAACTACCAGGACATTCCGGCCACATTCTGTTTTAATAAATTTTAAGAGCTCAGATACAAAACGCTTGTTCCTGGAAGAAATGTGCGGGATTCCGATGGCATGCACATCGTTTTCTGCAGCGATCCGGGCCAAAGCAGCGGGTGCCCGGACAGAAAGGTTAATATCCACATCAAATCCCATATCGGCAAACGCTGCTGCGATACTTTTAACTGTCCGCTCTGAACCATTCGGCGCCAACCGGGTAATCAAGATTCTCGGGCGCCTCCCCTGTAGTTTGGAATATCTGGCTGTTCGATTTCTTATGAAGTCAATCTTTTCACTATCAGCTGATATAATTTTTTCCATAGGCTTAAGCTGTTTTTTGAACAAACCTACTGCTAATTTCGACACGTTTAGAGATTGATAATTATTTAATTGAAGCTGCCGAGAATGTCAATGTCGAGGTTTCCTTGAAAACAATGTCAATATTTGCTAATGGGTAAGCTTATTCAAAACAATTAGCGGGGTATTTTGAGAAAATCTGAATATTCGGATTTTGATTTAGATGATTGTTATGAGGAAGGGCGGCGACGCATGTCCGATGGTTGTCATGCAGAAGCAATTCAAGCATTCAATTTGGCCATTGATAGGAAAATAGCGCGCGCTCAAGCATATTTCAATAGAGGTGTTTGCAACTACAGGCTCGGCAACTACCGCCAAGCAAAGAATGATTTGGAAGCTGCGGCTCTGCTTGGTTGTAAAGATGCGCTCTTTTGGAGTAAATATGAAACCAAAAAACCAGCCAATTTTTAAACGAAACGTACCCCTAGTTACAATGGCACTCAAGCAGCTGATGAGCGGCTGCAGTCGGTGCAAGGGTCTGATCTTCAACGGCCTCGATAATCTTGGGTAAAACTTTTTGAACATCCGAGTTATTGTAAAAGCGATCTCGCAAGCTCTCCTCAACCAGCGCCCACATCCAATCTAGAGCCTGCTTTCTGCGTTTGTCTGCGAATTCACCCGATTGTTCAAGCCTTTTCCTATGGTCCAGAATGGTTTGCCAAATTTCGTCTATTCCGTCCATGTGAATGGCACTGCATGTTAACACCGGAGGCGACCAGTTTGCCGAAGAGGGCGTCAAAAGATCTAACGCCTTTTTATACTCAAGTTTCGCTTTTTGGGCATGTTCGATGTTATTTCCGTCCGCTTTATTGATAACGATGGCATCAGCGAGTTCTAGAATCCCTTTTTTTATGCCCTGAAGCTCGTCTCCGGCACCGGCCAACATTAGCACCAGAAAAAAATCAACCATGGATGCGACCGTAGTTTCCGACTGTCCGACTCCCACGGTTTCCACAATAATGACGTCAAATCCGGCAGCATCACAAACAATCATGGTTTCTCTGGTTCTTCGGGCGACACCCCCCAATGTACCGCTGGATGGAGAAGGTCGTATAAAGGCCCGTTGCTCCAGAGAAAGCCTTTCCATACGTGTCTTATCACCCATGATGCTGCCACCGCTTTTGGAACTGCTCGGATCGACGGCAAGCACCGCCACGCGATGGCCCTGTTTTACCAATTGCATTCCAAAACTTTCGATAAATGTGCTCTTTCCGACACCCGGCACTCCCGTTATGCCGATACGCACCGCGTTGCCGGCATAGGGCAGGAGTGCATCAATTATGACTTTAGCCTTTTCCTGATGAAAGGCAAGTGAACTTTCAATTAAGGTGATAGTTTTGGCAACTATGCGCCTGTTTTTTGATAGTACACCGGCAATGAAATCTTGAGTATCCATGATTTTTCCAATTTTATTCTAACAATGACTACTTTTCGATGCCAAGTCTGGCCGGAACGCCTTTTTGGAAATAATGTTTAACAGGCTTCATTTCGGTGACCAGGTCTGCCTTCTCAATAATCATAGGAGATGCGCCCCTCCCTGTGATAACAAGCTCCGTATCATAAGGTTTTTGAATAATCAATCCTAGTAGATCCTGCACCACGATAAGCCCTAAATTCACGGCAACGTTGGCTTCTTCCAGAACAATGATGTTGTATTCATTCGAAGCCAGGACGGACTTCACTCTCTCAAGCCCCTGTTGCGCGGCCTTGATGTCTTCAGGCGTCGGCTTACCGTTCGTAAAACGTCCAAGTCCGAACTGC
>CAMYLH010000292.1 GCA_947259065.1 uncultured Desulfobacterales bacterium | reverse complement strand
TTTGTAATTTGGTGCTTGTATTTTGTTATTTCCGGTTTATCCTGGTTAGGCATTTGCAGTTCAAATTTATGCATTAACAACTGCCCTTCAGGGCCCACTTTTTACAAACGTCGTTTCGGAAAAAGCTTAGCGACTTTTGTCAAGAATTCTCGCGAAATGACCCATGCCTTCGGAGTAGTGAACAAATTTTGTCAATTGAGAATGACCTGCCTGTAATTTTTTGCTATAAGCAAAACCTGGATTTCACAGACACACTAATTTGTGTGGAGGAACGGAAAGTAAGGCGTGATGATTATCCTAATGAATTCATCAAAAACCCTGAACTTTGAGCAGCCCGTACGCATATCAAAACGCACGGTTCCTGAGTTTTTAGAAGATTGCGAATTCTTAGTAAGCGAACTGCGCAAGTTCTCCGTGTCGCGTCTTGCCAGGTTAATGGGCGTCAGTGAGAACCTGGCCGTATTGAATGTCAAGCGCTATAAGAAGTGGCTGACATCTCCCGGGGGTTCCGACGCAAAACAGACGCTATTGGCTTTTAAGGGTGATATCTATGCCGCCATGAATTCAGACCGCTACAAAATGAAGGACTTAGATTTTGCCCAAAAGCATCTTCGAATTCTATCCGGTCTGTATGGTATCTTACGACCGCTAGACCTGATTCAGCCCTATCGTCTTGAAATGGCGACAAAACTGGCCACTGATAGAGGAAAAGACTTGTATCGTTTTTGGGGTACTCGCATCAATGCGTCTTTGAACAAAATGCTAAAAAAGGAGCAGTCGGGTGTATTGGTCAATCTGACTTCGGCTGAATATTTTAAGGCAACAAAACCCAAGCTTCTGAAAGCAAAGGTGATCACGCCGGTTTTTAAGGAGTACAAAGATCCGTCTTATCGTGTGGTTGCGATCTATGCCAAAAAAGCAAGAGGCTTGATGTGCAACTACATTGTTCAAAACCGCATAACCCGCGTCGAAGATCTTCAATCCTTTAATGTGGATGGCTATCGATTTTCCTCGGGGTTGTCTTCGCAAAAGGAATGGGTGTTTACCCGCGGCGAAATAAGGGTTTAAAAGTGCGGGAATAGAGCGGCAACCCCTTATACATCCGTGGACCACAGACAACCTGCAACGAACACTGAGCGTTTTGTCCTTGTGTAGATTTTAGCCAATCAGACTTTCAGAGCGACTGCTCGCACGTTCGGCTTTGGAACCGAGAATTCTTGTGAGAAGTTTGATAACCCTTCCGCCGAACTTTACAATCAATATCACTGCTATAATTCCGATCACGGGAATTATGATTGTTTCCGGGGGTCATAACCCGTTGACAGATATAGGCGCAAATGCATCAAGCTCATTCATTGTTTTCGTCCTTTTCACTAATTTTTCCAATTGTTGGAAATCTGCAACAATCGCTTTTGGCCGGCAATCGATAAGCCCAAGTTTTCTATATTTGCCGTAATCTCTTCAGGTTTCCCGTGGCCGCCGACATACCCGTTTACCCGCGCCGCAGCGGTGGAATTCACAAAATCGATGTTTTCGGAATAGATTGCCTTAAATTCAGTCATCAGTTGCCGGCGCTGGCGCAGCTGATATTTCTGATGATAGTCTTCCGCGAAATAGAACTTGCCGAAGGGCAGAATGTCGGTTTGTATTTTCTTGTTTCTGCGACTCTCCTCGAGAGCCTTGGTTTCCAATGCCAGCTTTTGCTGGGTTTCATCGTGATAAAATATGGCCGATTTGTACTGAGGGCTCCAGGCGCGGTAGGTCGGGTCATGTTCATGCCAAAATATATCTAAAAGCTGTTTGTATGATATGCGGGTCGGGTCGAAATCGATCTGGAGCGTTTCACTGTGATCTCCTAAGCTGCGATAAGTTGGATATTCTTTCCGGCCGCCCGAATATCCGACTCGGGTTCTAACGATACCGTCTAAACTCCCGAACCGGGAGTCCGGTCCCCAAAATCAGCCCAATGCAAATGTAGCCGTGCTTGTCTCGGCCGGTGCTGCAGCATCTATGGGCGGTATCCTGGTTTGTATGGCTGCGTTTGATAGTGTTGATTGCATTTCATCCTCCCTCTTCATTTCCATCGTCGGCGCAGAATCAGTGCTGCTGTGATCGCAGGCGCTGATCCAAATACCCATACCAAAAGTCGACAAACCGATCAGTTTCATCAGACTGCGCCGGGACAGGTACGTATAGATTTCGGTCTCTTGATTGCCGTTTGCATTTATACATTTCATTTTAATATCATTCCATATCAAATTCCTTGATATCAAACCAGTATCCGGTTTTACTCAGGTAGTCCAACTCGAACTGAACCGCCTTTATATGATTATTTTCTATTTCTAAAAACCGCTCAAACAGTGCTCGACCTTCGGCTGGTAGCTCGTTGACCATTTTCTGGTAAAAATCACTGGTTTCGATTTCCATTTTTAGCGCCTTGCTTAACATTTGACGTCTGATGCCCAGGAAATCTTTCGCAACCAACGATTTGACCTTTTCAGCTTCCCGGTCGATGACTTCCTGGGAAGGAATTGCAGAATCAAGTTTTTCAGGTACAATGGTCCCGGTATCCTGCAACTGCTTGAGCTTATGTTGAAGGTAGTCGATATGATGCTGTTCGTCATTACACAAGGTCTCGAAGATATGCTTGCCGGCCTCATCATCTACCGCTGCAGTCGCTTCGCGATAAATATCACGAATTCGGGTTTCATACTCTAAAGCTGTCTTAATCGCTTTTTCGATGGTCATGTTATCTCCTTATTCTCTAAAAGCGTTTGCATGGCGCAGGGGGCTTGATTGATTCGCAATTGTCAGCGTTTCCGGGGTTGCCGATGAGACTGCATCTCCAAAATTGGGGACAAAATGCCATTGCTGTTATCCTCTTTTATATAACATAATAATAAACTTAGTGATAATCAACTCACAAGGGAAACAGGGTAACGTCAAAGTCAATTCCAGCTGATTCAGAAGGAGGCGATTTTCTTTTCCGGAGACGGTATTAAAATTCCAAATCTCAATACCCAAATTACAAATAATATCCAAATCCGAAACATACTGATCCATTTATTGATATATTACGACCAATCTGACTGTTTTGAATTTCGGTCATTGGGATTTGTTTGAGCTTTGTAATTTGGTGCTTGTATTTTTCATGACTCTAACAAATCAAATAACTTACGTAAACCAAATTAGTTATCTGTATAAATAAAGCGGCCCAGCCAAAGAGACTTTTCAATCTGCCTCCCCGAAAACATATTACCGATTGCTGCAATTATTATTCTTTACAGTGTAGATGATTTTTTATAATAATGATCAAAAAATCTACAGGCGAGGAGTTCTCAAATGGAGCAACATCTACCAGGCGGCTATAACGGCAAAATCCTTCGTGTAAACCTAACCAATGGAAAGTTAATTACGGAGCAAATTAAGGAGTCATTTTGCCGGAAATACATAGGCGGAGCCGGCTTTATTGCCTATTACCTTTTAAGTGAGGTGGGACCCGGCATCGATCCATTGGGACCCGAAAACAAGCTCATTTTCGCGGCGGGACCTCTGACGGGCGTCACATTGGGTGGCTGCGCACGCCATACCGTCGGGGCCAAGTCGCCTTTGACGGGCGGCATCGCCAAATCCGAAGTCGGTGAACATTGGGGAGCTCAGTTTAAACGAGCCGGTTTTGATGGGCTCATCATCGAGGGCAGATCGGATAGGCCTGTCTATCTTTGGATTCACAACGGTAAAGCTGAGATTAAGGATGCTGCCCATCTTTGGGGCACGAATACAAAGGAGACCCAGGAAACCATCCGATCCGAGCTGGCTGATGCCAGGATCCGGGTTGCCATGATTGGACCGGGCGGTGAAAACATGGTCAAATACGCCTGCCTGATGCACGGACCCTTTGATGCCGCCGGCCGTGGCGGCATGGGCGCTGTCATGGGTTCCAAGAACTTGAAGGCCGTGGCGGTAAGGGGCGATACCATGCCGCCGGCCGCCGATAAAGACGGCGTAAAAAAGATGGTCGACTGGCTCAAGGCAAACACTGAGCTTTATAAGGCTTTCTCAGATTATGGCACAGGGACCCCCATGGCCCGTTTTGAACAATTGGGCAACCTGCCCATCAGGAATTTTCGCGACAGCGCCTTTCCGGGCGCGGACAAGATTGGTGCGGTCACCCTGAAAGAGACAATTAGTGTCGGGATGGACGGCTGCTTTGCCTGCCCGGTACGGTGCAAAAAAATGGTAGCCTGCGAAAAGCCCTATCAGGTGGACCGTGCCTACGGGGGGCCGGAGTATGAAACCATAGCGGCGCTGGGTTCGGCCTGTGGTATCGACAATCTGAATAACACCGATGGGATGCTCAAAATGATCGAGCTTATTGCCCGTCGTGAGGGCATCGGCGATCTGCTCGCAGAAGGTTCGGCCCGGATAGCTGAAAAAATCGGTCATGGAACAGATGCGTTTGCCGCACATGTAAAAAAACTGGAACTGCCGATGCATGATCCCAGAATCAGCAAAGGACTTGGGCTTGGCTATATGGTAAATCCTCATGGTGCAGATCACATGGACAGCCTGATTGATATTTTTTACTGTGAGATGACAGAGAAGCCCAATGTCGTTGTCGCCGACGCCCTCCCGCTAGGATTCGAACCGGCACCCTACCTTGACATCGGGCCGCGAAAGGTGGCTTTGTTTAAAGTCGTTCAAACCAAACGGTTTATCGCCGACTCCCTGGTACTTTGTCTCTTACTTCCCTATTCTTACACCCAGTATGCAGAAATCACAGCGGCGGTTACAGGCTGGGACACCAGCGTCATGGAGCAATACAGGACGGCGGAACGTATTATCACGATGTGCCGGCTGTTCAACGTCCGGGAAGGATTTTCAGCAGAAGATGACAGGCTGCCGGCCCGCTTCTTCCAGCCGACAAGAGACGGTGCCTTGTCTAACACATCCCTGGACGATGAAGAAATGGAAAAAGCAAAGTGTTATTATTACCATCTGATGGGATGGGATGATCGGGGCAATCCGATGCCCCAAAAACTTGAAGAGCTGGGTATTGATCATTTGGCCGCAAAGTAATCGTGACACATCGTCCAGTCGGTGCATTTACAGAAAATTCCTCGATACAAATGAGCATAAAATTCAAGATTCCAAAACTGTTGCAGGAGAAAACCGACGGTGCGGTGCTTATCGAGGTTCAGGGCGGCAACGTTCAGGCCTGTATCGCAGACTTAATCCGCCGGCATCCGGGCCTTGAAGGAATGATATTGGATGGAGAGGATAGAATATTATTGAGATGGATGGTCTATATCAACAATCAGAGCGCCGTCGCATCCAATGAACTATCATATCATGTTAAAGACGGGGATATAATTTCATTGCTGCCCATGGTAGCCGGTGGCTAACAGCCTGAAAAATTGTTGTTTCAGTCAAGCAGTATTTTGACCGAAACAAGTTTAAGCCGATTTACAACAGACAACTAACGACATGCATTGAGCGTTTGCGCTCGAATAAGTAAACAGCCTATGAATATTTTAGTAATTAATGCCGGCAGTTCATCGGTCAAGTTCACATTGTTCGGCGTCGAAGATGATACGGTCATGGCAACCGGTATTATAGAACGCATCGGACTCAGCGGAACGCAACTTTATTATCGGAACCTCAGAGGGGATGAAATCAAGATGAATGCTGAAGTTGTCGATACCAGCCAAGCGATTGGTGCGAT
>CAMYLH010000291.1 GCA_947259065.1 uncultured Desulfobacterales bacterium | reverse complement strand
TTCATCCCGGCCCAGATAGCCGGGGATCACCAGATCCATCAAAGTCTTGAGTTCACCCAGGGTGTTTTCAATGGGCGTCCCTGTCAGACCCAGTTTCATGCGCGCACGGATCCGGATGGCAGCGACATAAGATTGGGTGAGACGGTTTTTTGATTTTGCGGTGTTTGCGCAGATATAGCATAAAAGCCATAACTTCGTGGGTTTTGCCAAGTCCCATGTCATCACAGAGCAGGCCTCCGAAACCGTTTTCATATAAAAATGAGATCCATTCGGAGCCGATTAGCTGATAGGTACGCAATTTCGAGACCATCCCTTTGATTTCAGGAAACGGGGTGCAAGGCTTAAAATTTAGCAGCCGGCCCAGGCGGTTCACCAGAGATTTGTGGCCTTCAATGATCAGCTCTTGGGCCGCAGCCGCCTGTAGGCGCAGCAATTCCAGGCGCGATATTTTTATGTGGTCCTTTTTAGTCGTATGCCCAGCGGCTTGCCCGGATTCGAGCAGGACATCCAGCCCTTCGAGTTCAGGCGATTGTGCGTCCATCCAACCGTCCGGGATTTCAATATAACGCCGGCCTTCGGCCTTGGCCTGCAAGATTTTAGACAGTGACAAGCTTGAATTGCCGAAACCATAGGCCACCGACAGCCAGCACCAGTCGCGTTCCAGGGTCCGGGGAGTGATGTTGATACGTTCCGGACGTCTGAATATATTGAGTGCTTTGACTGAAGCGTCTGCTAAAAAAGGTCCCTTGCTGAAATCTGCACCGAAGGCGTCCAGAAAAGCCGGGATATCGTCTTTTGTAATGATGATTTTACCGGATTCCAGGGAACCGAAACCTTCGGGGATTCGGCGGGGTTTACGGTGTTCGGCCAGAATTCCCGGTTCGGCAAGGTATACGAGATCGCCGTAGCGAAATTTCTGCACCAAGGCTTCATCCCACAAACGGATTTCACCGTTTGGAAAGGTAAGCTGGATTCTCGGCCTAATCTCGAGCGCCAGTTTGCGGCTGCGGGCTCGTGATATTTTATAAACAGTGATGAGGGGAACCGGATGAATTTCCAACCCCTGATATTGGGGTTTAAAATGTTTCAGGCACTCCAGCAATGTTTTAACCTTTTGACGCGGCACTGCCAGTTGAAAAACGGATTCACCTTTATAGTTCTGGGTTGTCAGCAAAAATGTGCCCTGAGCAGCATCGACATCGGAAGTTATTGTGAAATTATGCGGACCCAGCTCCCGGTAAGCATGGTAAGCCAGCCGGTACCAGAATTTTTCCTGCAAAGACTGTCTGCGGGTCTTAAACCCCCTTTCGGACATCTTGTGTTCGTTTTCCGTCAGGGTCCAGAGCATCAATTCTGCCAGAATCTCGGCCCGGGAGGGCTTGTTGCCATTTTTCCCGGTAACGATACAGCGGTCTTCAAATCGCAAACGATCCGAGCCGGCTGAAATATAAGTGAGCAGCTCTTCATCCAGCGAACCATAAACCTTTAAGACGTTTTGACCCTTTTCAGAAGCCGACTGCGATCTTACGGTATGGGGTGTATCACCGGAGCCGTCCGCGATGGCTGTCGTCATTTGGTGCCAGATGCTCTTCCTGAAATCCTGCTCCAGGGTGTTATTTCCGAGCATGAATGGGTTAAACCGGTATAATGCTGCCAGCTTCTTGATGTGGGCGCATGATTTTTTGCGGGATTTGGTACAATTGCAAGTTATAAAATCCAAGGCCGGGCCTTCATCGTCTACCATGACGGCGACACCGGGGTCCGGGTCCTCGGGATCCGGCATGAGTGCCAGGGCCTGACGATGGAATTCGAGACGCGTCAGGTCATTTTCTGATATTTCCGGACCAATGGTTCTTTTTCTTGACGGTGTTGATTTAATTCCGGTGTTCATTTTGTGCGAGATTTTTGGCATGAGATTGGAGGATTATAACGCTACAGCGACATTTTTATTTTTAACTGCGTTAACTAGGTAAATAACAAATCACAAGCACCAACTTACAAATAAATTACAATATCCAATTCTCAAATAAGATCAAAAGCCAATTGTTTGGAATTTTGAATTTTAGTCATTGTGATTTGTTTGGTATTTGTGTTTTGTTATTTGAAATTTTTTATTACTAAAACCCGAACACTGAAACCTGAAACCTTCATTTTATTACAAAATGCTGCTTATTCATTATTCCTGCGATCGCTTCAATTCTGTCAACGATATGATGGCGTCCCAAACCGCATCTCTGCCCTTGCGGGATTTGGCTGAAAACAGGATTAAGTCGCTGGAATCCACGTCCAGCGATCTGGCCACTGCAGCACGTTGTTTGTCCTGTTTGGTTTTTGAGAACTTATCTGCTTTGGTAAGCACCAATATTCTGGCAATTGAGTAGTGCTCAAGCCAGGCGATAAGATTATGCTCTTCCTCCCGGGGCGTGCGCCGAATATCTAAGATCACAACCACACCTTTTAAAGTGTCGCGACCGGATAGGTAGGTCTCGATCATGGGGCCCCATTTTTTTCTTACAGCTGTCGGGACCTTGGCATACCCATAACCAGGCAGGTCGACAAAGGTAATAAGGTTGTTAATATCGAAAAAATTGATCAGCTGAGTCCGTCCGGGAGTGGAACTGGTCTTTACCAGACGCTTACGTTTGACAAGGGTATTGATCAGACTGGATTTGCCGACATTGGAACGTCCTGCAAAAGCCATCTCGGGGTACTTTACCGGAGGATACTGGGACGGTTTGACGGCGCTGGTGACAAATTCGGCGGACAAAATTTTCATGATGGTTGAAATGGGGAAATTCGGTATTTACTTGATGGTTGAAGCACAGTACCTAACCCTGAAAAATCGGAAATAACAAATCACAAGCACCACCTGATCTTAAAATTGGGCCAAATAAATTCAAAATTACAATATCCAAATCTAAAATAAGATCAAAAGCAAACTGTTTGGAATTTTGAATTTTATTCATTGTGATTTGTTTGTTATTTGTCTTTTGGCTTTTGTGATTTAATTGTATAAAGTTCCTGATTATTTAAATTTAGATACGATTCGCCAAATACTTTTCCAATCGAGCCATCCCTTCCTTAATATTCTCCAAGGAATTGGCATAGGAAAAGCGCAGGTATCCTTCTCCATTGTTCCCAAAATCGATCCCGGGGGCCACACCCACATGGGCTTTTTCCAAGATGTCAAATGCCAGTTTATAGGAATCACCGGAGATGTGCCTGGCATTGGCAAAAACATAAAACGCCCCGGTGGGCTCCACCGTGATACCGAAGCCGATTTCTTTTAACCGGGCAATCATGAAGCGTCGACGCTTGTCATAAATCTCCTTCATCCGGGCCACATCCTCTCCGGCTTCTTTTAATGCGGCAACACCCGCCTGTTGAACCATGGCGTTGGCGGAAATAAAAAAGTTTTGCTGCAGCTTTTGCATAGGCCGGATAAAGGGCTTGGGCGCGATCACGTAGCCCAACCGCAAACCGGTCATGGCATAGAGTTTTGAAAATCCGTTTATCGCAAAGGCATGGTCGGTGAATTCTAATATCGAATGCTCTTTGCCCTCGTAAACCAGTCCGTGGTAAATTTCATCGGATACAATATACGGGGCGTTTGGCGTGTCCGCCAGGGCTGCAATTGCTTTCATGCGGCTTTGCGACAGGAGGTTACCGGTGGGATTGGATGGTGAGTTAATAAAAATCGCTTTGGTTTTAGCGGAAATTTTTTCTTTGATGGATTCAGGCCGGTATTGAAAACCATCTTCTTCATAAACTCGAATCGTCACCGGTTGCCCCTCTACAAATTTAATAAAATTGGGATAGCAGGCATAGTGGGGATCGGAAATTATTACCTGGTCGTTTTTTTCAAGCAAAGCTGAAAACACCAGAAAAATGGCCGGTGAGGAGCCGGAGGTGACAATCACCTGATCCGGATCGATGGAAACGCCATAGGTTGTGAAATAATATTCACAAATGGCGTCACGCAGCTCAAATAAGCCCAGGCTGTGGGTGTAGTGGGTATGGCCACCTTCCAGCGCCTTGCATGCCGCCTCTTTAATGCAGGCAGGCGTATCGAAATCCGGCTCTCCCACTTCCAGATGAATGATATGAACCCCTTCACGTTCCATTTCATTGGCCCGTTCCAGGACATCCATGACGATAAAAGAAGTCATCTCTGCGGTGCGTTTGGAGATCATGATATCCGCTTCAAATTTTATTGTTAGAATATGAGAATTATGCGAAATAAATCCAAAAGAACTAATATCTCAGCCACTAAGGCACCAAGCCACAAAGATTATATTCTATTTTTTATGCCTTCGTGTCTTGGTGGCTGAACATTAAGCTTCGAGTTTCGTGTT
>CAMYLH010000290.1 GCA_947259065.1 uncultured Desulfobacterales bacterium | reverse complement strand
CCGGTTTTTTTACGCGGGAAACAATATTGATGGACGTGATTAATCATACTCAGAGTTTGTGCCCCGAGTGTCTCAAGGTCGTTTCGGCGCACATCTGCAGGACCAAAGACAAGGTGGTTTTGAAAAAGAAATGCCATGCGCACGGGCCTAGTGAGATCGTTATCAGCAACGATCCCGCCTGGTACGATCGGGTGATGGCGTTTGAGACCCGGTTGGAAAAACCCGATACGGTATTAAAAAAAACACAGGCCGGATGTCCCTTTGATTGTGGATTTTGCGATGCCCATCAACAACGCATGGTTTTACCGGTTGTCCCGGTCACGAGCGCGTGTAATTTAAACTGTCCCGTCTGTTACACCATTAATAAAAATAAAACCCCTTTCTTTATCACCAGAGAAAAATTCAAAGAAATTTTGGCACAAATTGAGGTGGACGACCCTGATATGCGGTTGATTAATTTTACCGGGGGGGAGCCGCTGATGCACCCGGAATTTGTCGAACTGGTGGAGATGTGCAGGGAGGCGGGTATCCATCGGATTACCATCAGCACCAACGGTCTGCGTTTCCTCGAAAATGAAACATTGCTGGAGCGCTTGACGGAACTGGATGCGCGTATCGTCTTCTCCTTTAATTCATTTCAGCGGGCGCCCTATATCGCCACAGCCGGCAAAGACCTGTTGGAAGAAAAGTTGAACATTCTGAGATTGCTTGAAAAGCACAAACCCTCCACCACCCTGCTTTCCGTGGCGGCTTTCGGAATCAACGATCAGGAAATCGGTGATATCGTCGCTTATGTTATGGGCAGCGATTTTATTGTCAGCTCTGAAATTCATACCGTCACCTTCACCGGGCAAAACGTCGGCCGTTTCGCTCAAACGACCCGGTTAACGATACCTGATGTCATATCCGGCATCGTCAAGAAAAACCCGGATATTGGCATGGAAGATTTTCTTCCGTCCCCTTGCGCACACCCGCTCTGCTACGCCGTATGCTACCTGCTGAAAACAGAAAACACCCACACTGTGCCGTTTGCGCGGTTTATGAAAGATGAGGATATCGCCAAAATTTTAGCCCGCAGTCTATACATGCAACCGGACCTGGCGACTGAGGAAGTCATGAACGATGTCTTAAACGATGTTTGGAGCAGGGAACTGAGTGGTGAGAAAGAAGCATTGATTATCAGCCAAATGAGATCGATGCTGGAAGAAATATATCCGGCCAAACCGGTCGATTATATGACAAGGCAAAGGCGGGCCGAGCAACACATCAAAGCCGTTTACATTCACTCTCACATGGATGCGGCCAATTTCGATGTTCAACGAGCCAAGCGCTGTTGCGTGGCTGTGCCGGACGGGAATGGGTGCGACATTCCCACCTGTACCTATAACAATATTTATCGGGCCCGGGACACGCGGTTTTGCGATATTCCCCGGCATACCGATACAGATGCCTGAGGTTAAATTTAGGAGAATTCCATGCGATATTTTATGGTGGACCGGGTAACGGAATTCACAAAAGGGATAAGTGCTTCGGCGATAAAAAACATCACCCTGTCAGACGACATTCTGCATGATCATTTCCCGGATTATCCGGTTTTCCCGGGGGCGATGCTGATCGAGGCCATGGCCCAGTTGGGCGGATTTCTGCTGGAAATGAGCGTGAACACAAAGAAGTATATTCGGTGGGCTTTGCTGGCGCAGATCGATAAAGCAAAATTTCATAACCCGGCCGAACCGGGCGATCAGCTACGATTAACAGCCGAACTGGATGAACAAATGGACGATGCCGCCAAGGTAAACGTAACGGTTCAATGTGGCGATACTAAAATTGCCAATGCGAGATTGACCTTTGTGTTAAAATCGATTGAATCAGACAAGATTCATGCCCAAAGAAGGTACTGTTATCGGCTATGGACAAAAAAACTGACACTCTCTCAGGAAATTTTTTAGCTGCCGGGATACGATCAAATCCCAATGAAGCAAAATCCGCGGTCTTTGTATCCGGGCTGGGCTGGGAGATATCCCCGGATGCATGGCAGTATTTAATCGGGAATCGGCCTGATCCATTACATCTCCAACTGGCCCATGACTGTGATCCCAAGCGCTACCTGTCTGTACCGAAAACGATCAAGTTTATGAGCAAACAGGACCGTCTGGCTGTAAATGCGGCCGGACGGGCCTTTGCAAGCGCGGCGCTTGATTTGAAAGAGCAAAAAGACAGTTGCGGTTTGTTCATGACCGTCGGCTATATTCCCTTTAAGCAGGAAGAAGCCGAAAGAATCTGTCGTTATTCACAGGAGAACCATCAGTTTTCCATGTCTAAGTTTTCAACCGAAGCCTATGATAACATCAACCCGCTGCTGGCTTTTGCCTGCCTGCCCAATATGCCGGCCTATCATTTGTCCGCCAATTTTGACATACAAGGTGAATATTTTTTAACCTATCCGGGAACCGCCCAGTTTTATCTGGCATTGAGTGAGGCCGTTGAGCGCCTGCAGAACGGTGACTTGAAGCGGGCCATTGTCGGTAGTGTTTCCGATCAGTGTAATTTTCTGGTCGAAAACCATCTCCAGAAATACTATTTTGGAAAGTCGCCTGCGGCCGCAGATGTGGCCGCCTTCATGATCTTGGAAAGAACTTCTCCGGCACTCAAAGGATCTGGTCAGGTTCGAATAAACCTCCTGTCTCTGGATACGCAGTACACAACAGAGAATTTGCGACCGCAATACGCGCCACCGAAATTTCACCTGGGACCGGCTGAATTACCCATGCTGCTGAATGCCTTTGCTCATCATCAAAAAGGGCGTTTTGTCCATTACTGCCAATCCGAAACCCATGCCTTTGAGAGCACCTGGGAGGTCATATGAATCGGGTCGTGGTGACGGGTATGGGTGTTGTCACACCTCTGGGAAACGAGCTAAATACGTTTCGGCAGAATCTGGTTTCAGGTCATTCCGGAGTCGGTCCTTTGACCCTCTTCGATTCGTGTCAACTACCTTGCGGTATCGCCGGGGAATGCCGTTTGGATGAGATTCGTCATAAAGATCGCAAAATATCGTTTGCCCTTTATGCAGCCCATTCTGCCATGCGTGATGCCCGGCTTCAAGATACGGCGGAGATAAGCCCCCATGATTCGGTGCAAAGCGGTTTGAGTATCGGTATCGGTCTGGAACTGTTCGATATGCACGATATGGCGCTGTATGTTTCAAATGGATTTAAAATTCCGGGATCCCGCAAAGGTCAGTTTGATTTTTTACAAACCCCCGCCGACCATTGTGTTGACCTACTTTGCGACGCTTTTAATTTAAGGCTCAATCCAGGTGTCCACATATCTGCCTGTGCCGCCGGAAACGACGCAATTGGTCATGCATTTCTGAGAATTCGACGGGGCGAGGCATCGCTCATGCTGGCGGGTGGGACGGATTCCATGCTCAACCCAATGGGTGTCGGCGGTTTCTGCAAATTAAATGCGCTTTCGACCCGCAACGACGAACCGCAAAAAGCGTCCCGGCCATTTGATGTCAACCGGGACGGTTTTGTAATCGGGGAGGGGGCTGCCATGCTGGTATTGGAAAATATGGAAAATGCCGTCCGCAGAGGTGTTGATATTTATGCTGAAATCGTCGGCTACGGCAATTCCTTTGATGCCTATGCTATCAGCGATCCTCATCCCGCAGGTCGTGGGGCGGTGGCCGCCATGTCCAAGGCCCTGGCGATGGCGGCGATTTCACCTGAACGTATTTCTTATATCAATGCGCATGGAACGGCGACACTCAAAAACGATCCTGTCGAAACCCTGGCCATCAAAACGCTGTTTGGCAGAAACGCTTATGGGATTCCGGTCAGCTCGACCAAGTCGATGATCGGACATTTGATATCCGCAGCCGGGGCGGTGGAAGCGGTGGCCAGTATTGTGTGCGCCAACGCCGGTTGGATTCATCCGACCATCAACCTCGATAATCCGGACCCGGACTGCGACCTTGATTTTGTTCCGGGTCAGGCGCGGGAGCATCGGGTGGGGTATTTTTTAAGCAATTCCTTTGCGTTCGGTGGGCAAAACGCTACCCTTGTTTTTCGCAATTGGGAGAATTAGGTGCTGGTAGAAAAAAACATTGTTGTCACCGGAGCCTCACGGGGAATTGGGGCGGCTATTGCCCGGGAAGCTGCGGTCAATGGCGCCCGGGTGGGTTTAAACTACTTCAAGAGTATCAAAGAAGCAGAATTTCTGGCTGGAGAACTGGCAGGTATCGGCACCCGTCCGCCGAAGCTGTTGGCCTTTGATGCCACCGATCCGATCCAGGTTGAGCGTGGGGTTCAGTTTTTTGTGGATGAATTCGGTGGCATAGACGGGTGGGT
>CAMYLH010000289.1 GCA_947259065.1 uncultured Desulfobacterales bacterium | reverse complement strand
CACAATGACCGGGGTGCGGTAGATTTCGGAAAGATTGAAAGCCCGAATGGTCAGCTCGTACATTTCCTGGACCGAGCCGGGAGCCAGCACGATGAGTTCGTAATCGCCATGGGAGGCATAACGCACCTGATAAACATCGGATTGTGATGAATTGGTGGGTTGCCCGGTGCTGGGCCCACCCCGCATGACCGTGACGATTACCAGCGGAACTTCCATCATGACAGCCAGACCGATGCTTTCTGCCATCAGTGACAGGCCGGGACCCGATGTTGCCGTCATGGCTTTTACCCCGGCAAACGAGGCGCCCAAACAGGCCATAATAGAAGCAATTTCGTCTTCCATCTGCACAAAAGTGCCGTCAACCAGCGGCAGACGTTTGGACATCAGTTCGGCAACTTCGGAGGAGGGCGTGATGGGGTAGCCGCCGAAAAATCGGCAGCCTACCGCCAGGGCACCTTCGGCACAGGCATGATTGCCGGTACTCAATACCGGTGCGCGCACGGGGCTTTGGTTTTCAACGGTGATGCTGTCGTTTTTCACACCAAGGCCTCCAGTTCGCTTTCCACCTCGTTGATAAATATGGCAGCGGCGGGACAGATTCGTTCACACTGTTCACATCCTAAACAGTTCAGAGGGTTGGCAACCACGGCAAAGTGGAGCATGCGGCGGTTGGTTTGGGCGCCAATTTCCAGAACCTCCAATGGGCAGAAGGCCGTGCATAAACTGCAGCCGTCGCACTGTTCGCTGTCCACGATAACGCGATAGTATTTTTTGATCTGTAGCGGAGCGAGAATGGGTCTTCGATTTGAGGGAAACATGATACCCTCCCGTTAAGCTGATTTTACGGGCGCTTCATCGTAAAGCATTTTTCCAAGCTCAAAGGCCCGTGAGTTGACTTCTCTGAAGCGCTGCGGCAGGCCTTCTATGACCTGACGGTAATGGTCATCTGCCAGGGCCGGCAACTCGCCCGCGGCAGCTTTCTGACAAATATATTGTGAGAGCCATCCCAGAGTGAGGATGTTGACTGCGCTGCTGATCTTGTTTTCATCAGCGCGTTTTGAAAATGGACATCGAAAAAGCAGTCCCCGGATGATATATTTTTCAGGATCCTTGACGGTGTGAGTGTCCACAAAGCAAGCCGTTTTGGGGCAGACACTTTCGCCGGCTCTTCGGGCGCCCTCTTGATCCAACATCAGTAGAACGTCGGCGTCGCGGTCGCAGAAGGGGTAAGAAATGGGCTCTGAACCGATAACAACATCACAAAATATCGGTCCGCCGCGAACCGAAGGGGTGTAGTCCACGGACACTGTGGTGTGGTAATTGGCTTTCATGGCGGTTCTGGCCAGAAAACTTCCCGCAAATTTGATGCCTTGTCCGCCACGTCCGGCCAGTCTGAATTTGGCTTTCATGATTCGAAGGCTGCCTTCCCGATTGCCGTTAAAAGCATCAAACGTTGGGGAAACCATATATAAAATAACAACAACAGTCAACAACTTATCTGAAACGGCCGTCGAAGGGGAGCGTCTGATAGAAAAATGCAGGATTATAGGCCCTCTCGAGGTGGAAATCCTAATTAGAAGTTGAAATTACATCAGTGATCATCAAAATCGAGAATTAGCGCTACATTTCAGGCTACTCTTCTACCTGCAAGTTTCAAATTCAGTGCTCCCGCATAGCGGTCAAGTGCCGTTCGCACAGCTTCACGGTTCTTGGAGTTCATCCTGTTAGACACGTTCCCTTCTTCGAGCTCTACTGAAAGCACTTTGAGTTTTTCGGCTTTCCACTCGGCCTTGAGATCGACTCGCCCCACAAATTTATCCCCGGCAAGCACCGGAAGACAGTAGTAGCCATAAATTTATCCCCGGCAAGCACCGGAAGACAGTAGTAGCCATATTTGCGCTTTGGTGCGGGTTTGAAAATCTCCAAAACCTGATCAAAAGCAAACAGTTGCTGGACACGTCGCCGATCCCAGAGCACCGGGTCAAAGGGTGAAAGCAAAACGCCCCTATCACCGCACGGTCGCACACGTTTGAGGCGTGCCGCAAGCTCGAGGTCGTCGGGCCGGATCCAGCCGGGGCTTTTCTTTTTGTCCTTGCCAGCGAGTATGCAAGGGACAATTTTGCCCTTTGCAACGAGGCGGTTTAGGGCAGCCGTGAGATTCTTTTGTTGGTGGGTAAGTCGCCAGGTTTGAGAGAGAGTGCCGGTCGAGGCCCAACCATGTCCATTCAGTGCTTGAACCAGTAGTTTCTCGATGGCCTGTGGTTCGGCCAAGCCGTTTTGCCGCCAGCACCCGGGAATGACGCGTTCGGCCAGATCGTAAATTCTCTGAAAATTTCGCCGTTCACGAATGGCAAGCTCCCCCGATGACCACAGCGCGGTTGCCACCCGTTTGGCCAGTTTCAGATCCCACCACCCGCGGCTGCCGCCGCCTTCCATATCGACAGAGCGAATCGGCCCTTCGTCTCGAATGCGTCGTCGCAGGTTTTCTGTGATTTTCGGGTGCTGCCCGATGAGATCCCCCCACCAGGGATGGCGGCGAAATGCCTTGCGACGAAATTCGAAGACCGGATAAAGCTCAATCGGGATCCAGCTTGCTTCATGTCCCCAGTACTCGAAAAGCGGCTCGCGGGGACGCAGCAGCGCCTCTGTCAGCCTATGATCGAATCCTTCGAGGCGCGCAAGAAGCACGATCCCATGGCTTCGGGCACCGGCGATCGAGACGGTGTCCAGTTGCAGCAGTTGCAGGTAACCGAAACGCCGGATAATCCGGTGGGCCGCTTTGCGGGCCCGAAGCGTAATCCCCGTTGCGCGCTTGGGAAGACCGGTCCACTCTGGTTTGAGAAGCCCGGCCCGGGCGAGTGCCAGTCGTCGGGCTTCGGTATTTTCAATCGTTTCCATAATCACGATACAATTTCATTTATGAGAGATGGTTTGCATTCAATTGCGCTCATCTCAATTGCATTTTCCGGGCAGCCGGTGCTGCAGACGCCGCAGCCGCGGCATAGATTTTCTTTGAAATGAATTGTTCTTGACGGTGGTTTTTCCGCCTGGTTCCTCTTTACGGAAGTAAATGCCTGAAACGGACAGCGTTTGACGCAACGGCCACAGGCGATGCAGCGGTCCTCTAAATATCGGGCGACATAGCGCGACAGCGGCCATAAGTTTTGAGCGTTGCGGTGTTCAGCGAGTTTATGGGGGTAGCAGCAATCCGCGCAGCAGTTGCAGATTGCTCCACTGATGGCTCCGTCTGCGGCCATTGCCACTTCCCCGCTTTGCATGAGCCCGTTTTTGTTTGCCGTGCGGACGATTTCTTTGGCGCGGGGTTTTGAGATCTCCCAGCCGAGGCCCCGGTCGCTTTCAAATCGCAGGCAGGTGTAAACCGACTGGGTGCATTTCTGTATCATGGAACGACAGTTGCATGGCATCAGATAAACGTGTGGCGCAAGATCCAATAGAGCTTCAGCCTCATGCAGCAAAATATATTCGGGGTAGATGCGGGATCGATCACGCGGCTGTCCCTGTTTCAATGCGCTGATTTGATCCGCATGCTGCCTTTCGTAATGGCGAAGCTCCCAGGTATTGAGCTGGCTGCGAATCTCATCCGGAATATCTTTCCAGCCTTCAAACATGGCCCATTTATCAAAACGGGCATGAAAATCCGCCGGCACAAAGCGACCGTCGCCGCGCCGGTTGATGATTCCTTTGCGATAGGCACGCGCCGTAAAATCGGAATGGGCATTCAAAGGATCAAGTTCCAATCCCGGTTGAAATGTCCGATTGATTTCATTGCGGGACAAGGGTTTGTCCGACAGCCGTATGACCAGATCGATTTCGATGTCTTCAAAGAATCGATCGATCCAGGGCTTGATAAAATCGGGTATTTCAAAAAGGCTCAAAAAGTCCTGTAATTTTGCCGTTGTTTTCATGGTTGATTCTTTGCTTTGCAATTTAGGTTAAGGAAAAGAATTCCGGATATCGTGTCGAAACGCGAATTGTTCTTTTTGAAACATTATTTTAGCAATGATTAAATCCAGGATAAGCTTAACTCTTTTTTCTAGCTTCTTACCTTTTTTGTAGTTGGCAGGAGCAAAGTAATCGATCCGGTTTGCTTTGGCCAATTCCCGGCAGGTTGATGTTGATTCCGGGCTGTTGGGTTTATGTACTGCTAAGGAGTACCCACCATTGTTTTTTGTTACTGTCATGCAAGGAACATCTGTAAGTCCATCACCGATGTAAATCATATTTGAAAAAGGTATCGCTCTTTCGCTTTCGGGCATATATTCGTTAATCGATTGATTAATATCCTCAATTCCCTTATTTATGCGAAAAAGATACTGGGTTTTTGATGTGTCGTTAATTACCACTGTTGGAAATCGAGCGGCATCGTGGTGGTCAAAATAATATTCTGACGCATACATTTTTTCGAAATGTTTACGTATTTTAATACCCTCAAGTATTTCTTTTAAGCCGGCCGAAATAATGTAGTGCCTAACTTTAGCTCTGCCACCGGATTTTTCCCTGACATGCGTGTTAATGCGGTCAAACCATGTTTCGACTCCAGGAAAATATCTGATATCCTTTGCTAAATTACGAAGCCCGCTTCTATCCAAATGGGAATGTTTTACTTCGATTTTTTCGATCAACAAACGCATATAGGTAAGCATACCGTCGGCATTGTATTTCTTTGCCTCCTTTTTGCATTCAAGCCAAAAATCATTAGCGTTTATGCCCAATTCAGGTAGTACGGTGTACTCTTGCATTGGCTGAGGTGAGAGCGTACCGTCAAAGTCATATACGAGGGCAATAATGTTTTGTTTGAAGGTTTGTCTCATTTTGGTTATCTTTTATTTGAATGTCAATTCAAGTTGATCAGCCGAAGATTTTAGCTTTTTATCCGCTGTCCAAAGCAGTATTCCCGCCAACTGAGCAGACGCTAAGAGGTGGACGTCGACGAAACCAACACCCTTTCCCATCATGTGATTTCGATCAATAAAAAATAGGAATTCGTCAAATTCAACTGTCGGAGCCATTGGAAGGGACTGAAGCAGGGAGATAATTTCGTTTCGGTTTTTCAGATTACCACAGGCGAGCTCGCCAATAATAAATGGATGGCACATAACCTCAGCATTCATTAACAGCTTTTCGAGCTGCCGGCTGCTTTGACGCAGGTGGAAAACCCAAATTGAGGTATCAACAAGGATCATACTTATTCTTAGGAAAATCTTCGTCTTGGAATTGAGCGCAGATTTTTTTCGGTTCCGCCGAGTTTAGCCAGTCGCTTGCTGCTTTCGCGAGCAATTAAAGCTTCTAAGCCAAGTCGCACTAAAGAGGTTTTCTCCTTAACGCCCGTCAACCGCGATGCCTTTTCCAATATTTGGTCATCTATGTTTAGTGTTGTTCTCATATGCATTTATATGCATTAAATATGCATATATGTCAAGAAAAAAATTTGGCTTTGAGATAACGTTTTGCGTGAGCATACACCGGTAATAGCGAAAATCTTTCTTAAAATATCAGCCGCTCAAATAAGTATGAATCTTAAGCCCATAACGTTCGACTGCAGTTTGTAAATACTCTAAAAACTTTTCCCGGTCTCGAAGACTTTTAAAAATATCATCACCAGCATTGCCCCGATTGATTACATGGTAAAATGCGCCGGGGTATTCGACGCGCAAAGAACGGGCCATCGCTGAAAACTTTTTGGAATTTAAAGCGGGGAATTTGTTTATATTTGGTTATGGAAGGCTATCAAACTTGAAGGAACGTCCTGGGGTCGGGCCACAGCAACATATTGAAAAAACGATAAAAGATTTCTAAAAACACCAGTATTTCGGTCTTAATCGATCAATTTTCATGCAAAAACTGTCCGATTAAGGATGGTGGCTGTTGATTCCATAAAAATGTGTTTCCGGAATCCAGATTATTAGCTTTGCCATATGGCGTTATCACTTCCCGAAGTTCAAAGGTATCGTCACCGTATATTACCTTTCTACCTGTTGCTCTAAAGCCAAGGGATTCTTTCATCTTCTCAATAAATGTTCTACTTCCGACAGCAATGCTTTGTGTCCACTTGGTTTCTTTATCACGATTGTCAGCCTGCATTTCACTGTCCACCCATCTGGAGTGAGCATCTTTTAAATCATCATAGTTATCAAAACCCAGCAAGGCCATCAACCGGTCAAAATCAATAATGCTTTTCCTTTTTCTGGGATTCTGGATTTCATTATATCCACAAAATTCCCATTGTCTGGGATGCTCTACCACGCCGGCACGAACCATATTCATATCAATATATGTGATACATTGCCTTAAATAACGATTCTTTTCCACTGCCGTTGCATGATAACGATCCTCCCAGAATGCACCTTTCCTGTTCTTACGGACATTGTATTCCTGGCCGGTTCTGCCGGCAACTAACTTTATTGAATCCGGGATGACGTTCCGGCCGCCATTATCAAATGCAAGCAGGTGGACATGGTTTGATGTGACCATATAATTTAACACACTCAAACCGCTGTATCTCTTCTTTGCCTGGTATAGCCACTCAATCCATCTACGTCGATCTCTTGGGAATTTTAGAAGAAATTCTCTTTTATGGCATCGGTGGGTTATATGCCAGACATAACCGGGAATATAATGTCTTTTTGCACGAGCCATTTTTGGTCGATTCTCATAATAGGGCAGTTTTAAGGGGAAAACCGATTGATTAAGACTGTTTTAAAGTCGTTTTTATGGCATTTCATCCGCTATGTCGATTACTTAGCTTGACCCGACCCAGAGATCCTATTAGCGTTTGAACGGATTTACTTGCCCAGGTATTCTATGAATGCTGACAGTGCAGTTATCTCATCTTTCTTAGATAATCCTCTCCGGAGCTTCACCATTCCAGTGCCCTTGAACTCCTGGAAGATGATATCATCCATTTTGCTGCCGGTATTGATCAAAATTGTGGCAATAATTGTCAAAGATCCGCCATTATCTACGTTGCGTGCGGCGCCAAAGATCCTCCTAGGCATTTCCATGGCATTTGCACCCAGGCCACCCGTCAAGGTCCGGCCGTAACTTTGCGCTTCCGTATTAAACGCACGCGACATCCGCGTTAGCGAATCGATAAACACCACTGCATCAATACCCGTCTCAGCTTGACGAATTGCCGCATTCACGGTCATTTTAGTCATTCGCAAATGTTGAGAAACGCTCTGGTCAGCTGAGGAGGAGAGTACATAAGCATGTTTAAGCCCTCTTCTGAAGTCTGTAACTTCCTCCGGCCTTTCATCAACCAATAGCGCAAAGACCACCACTTCCGGGTGATTGGTTATAAGGGAATTGGCCATGTGTTTTAAAATGGTCGTTTTACCGGATTTGGGAGGTGATATGATCAAACCACGCTGCCCCTTTCCAATCGGCACGATCATATCCAGCGCCTTTCCCATGATATCATCCGGTCCCTGGGCGAGTTTAAGCCTTTCAGATGGGCTGATACTGACTTCACTCTGCAGTG
>CAMYLH010000288.1 GCA_947259065.1 uncultured Desulfobacterales bacterium | reverse complement strand
TAAGGCCGAAATAGGCGGGTGACCGCATGGGTGCCAGATTGTTTTTAGGGGGGGCAGTGGTTGGTTTACTGAAAAAGGAAGAACATCGGACATCAGACGTCCAACATCGAATGTTGAATGGAAAGGATAAAGAAACAGAAGTATTAAAAAACTTAAGCAGTTCATATTCAAAAATAATTTAGCGTTTATGATGTTTGACCGGACATTGACAATAAGATAATAACCACCACTTTAATAATAAATACACTACTAAAAGCTAAATTATAAGGAGTAAAAATATGATCATTGCCAAGGAAAAAGATGTCCACGCGATAATAATGGAGAGCCCGGAAGTTAAAAATGCCGCCATGAAAGCGTTGATTTCACCGAAGGAGGGCTGGGATGGATATGTCATGCGGGTGATCGAACTGGGTGAAGGCGGACATTCTCCCAAACATACCCATGATTGGCCTCACATCAATTATATCCTTGAAGGCAAGGGCACCCTGCATGTTGACGGCAAAGATACCCCCGTGGAAGCCGGCTCATATGCCTATGTTCCAGCCGGCAGCCGGCACCAATACAAAAATGAAGGCAGCGGAATGTTCAGATTTATTTGTATCGTGCCCCAAGAGGGGCATGTTGTATAAAAAACTTTTGCCTGACTTGGGCAGATTATGATTACGCTCTACTTGCTTCGACTCCACACGCAGGGTTGGATGTCCATTTTGCGACGTTCCCTATATGAAAGTACCTGGGAAATTCCCACATAGTCAGAAGAGCGAACAGAGCCGGGTCACTCAGCGTCAAGCATCTGCCATAGTTTGATCTAAAATTATTAGAATCACAATTGTCAAGCCGATTCAAGAACTCCACTCTAGTTATATTTTTTTATTGTTTTCAGATAGATAGGCTGATTTAAGCTATTTACGACACCCTCTCAAAGCATCCCCCTGGTTTTTAAGCTCATCGAATTCCTATTTGGCTCCAATTTTGCATCTCTACTTGTTTCCTATACCAATTCGAAACGGAAAGTAGTTTTTTAAATGGCTGACCTATTTTGAGGAAACGCTTTTCCCCAATGTTGCAACGTTAGGGTACTGTGCCTGGTTATAAATATAGTTTTCGGCCCCAGAAGGAAGAACCATGCCAGACAAAAATATCGAACTTCTTGATTAAAAAAAGGTTATAATTTCGGGAAAAAATGAAAAAAGGTAAGCAAAAGAATCGCAAAGCCTGTAATCTATGTGATGAACTGGTCGAAGTCGAATCCGCCGTTCTGTGTCCAAAATGCTTAGAAATGAAGGATCAGATCAATTTTCTTATTGAGCAGCATAGAGAGAATGTCAGAAAATTTTTGGTTGAAAATTATAATAAAATCATTGAGCTTGATATCAAAACATCTGATCGTCGCCTGAAACATTACAAACCCCCAAAGGGGATACATACCCCTGAGCGCAGAACCAGAATTCGTCGAACCGTGCAGCTATCCCAAAGCCCCAAGAGAAGAAAAGCAGATTCTATATCATGAAATCTTCCGTTCATAATCCTCACGTGATTACCCGACGGGCTGGATTTACACTCATCGAAATTGCTGTTGTCCTGGTGATTGTTGGAATAATTATTTCGGTGGCGGCCACCGTGCTGCCGTCATTGATCCAATCAGCGAAAATTAAAAAAGCAAGGGCTATTCTGGACAGAAATGATTATACTCTCCAGGGATACATCGGTGCCAATGGCAGGTTTCCATGCCCGGATACCAATGGCGACGGAATGGAAAACCGCATTCCCGGCACAAACCCGCCAGCTGACGACACCTGCGCGGCCTATGTCGGAGATCTCCCCTATCTGACGCTGGGCCTGTCTTCCGGCAATGACAATTGGCAAAATGCCATAAGATACGGGGTTTATGAAGATCTTATCAAGACAACCTATAGCGGGCTTTGTGCCCCAACCCCCTGCACCTTATGTCTCAGCGATTTTATCAATAATCCGAATCCGTTATTTCTGCACACTACCATGGGATCAAACTCGACCAACCAGGCCTACGTCATCGTTAGCGGGGGAGCCAAAGACCGGGATGGCGTTAACGGATTTTTTGACGGCCTGAACGGCAGCACGCCGGATATGGAGTTCGAATCCCCTGATAAAATTATCGATGCTACTTATGACGATTTGCAACTGGCAACTGCATTTGCATATCTTCAAGGCAAACTGTGCAGCGGCGGTGGCGGTGGTGGCGGTGGCGGTGGCGGATCCGCCGGCGAGAACACTTTTCCTGGCGGTTGCAACAACAGTATCGATGACGACAGCGACGGGCATATGGATTGCCAGGATCAGGATTGTTTTAATGTGCCACCATGTGGAGCCGGTGGTTCGGATGTCGTCATTACCACCAGCTCTATCCCTGCAGGTTTGGTGAACAGCGATTATTCGGCAACCATCCAGGCTACGGGCGGCGTTACAGCATACGAATGGACATTGGATGATGATGGGGGGTTTTCAGATCTCTTTCTGCATACCTACACCGGCCGTTTATCCGGTAAGCTCAACCAGTGCCCGGGAACACACCCGATTCAAGTTCAAGTCCAGGACTCTACGCTTCCGGCCGATGGCGGTCCCAAAACAGACACAAAGTCATTCAATATTCAGGTAACCGCCGATCTTGTGATAAACAGGACCAGCGGTGGCGGCATCAACATCGTCTGGAACAGCCCGACTCAACAGGAAACGTTTGCGACCAGCACCGGGCATCTTGGCGACGTCACCTGGGATTTGAGTACAACGGCCATCGGATTTACAGTCTCTTCAGACGGCAGCGATAGCTGCGTCCTTAAAAAAAATAGTTCCACGCCCACCGGCACTTATGGGTTTACTTTGACGGCTACGGATGCAAGCTGTCCTGGCAATACCGCCACGCTTATTTTTTCAGTTGATGTTACCCCTTCCGGTGGGGGCGCACCTTTCACTGAAAAGCAGGAGGCCGCATGGACCTTGGATGAGTGCATCTGGGATGGAACTACCGGTGAAGTAATAGATTCAGGCAGCGGTGGACTTAATGGGACCGCTTCCAATGGGGCCAATACCGTCGCAACGGGAAAAATCTGTCGAGCCGGATCGTTTGACGGATTTGATGATTTCATCGATATGGGTGATATTCTAAACAATACTTTAGGATCTACCAACAGCACATTCACAGTGGCAGCATGGATAAATCCGCGCATGTTGACTTCGGCCCAAACCAACCATTCTACCCGCAATTGTTTCCTTGCCAAGGCGTCCGATGCCTTCAATGATAACCTTGAAATCGGGGTCAACCCGGATGGTACGCTGCATGTTTATATAGATGCGGTCGGGAAGGACAATTTTGCTGATTTTGGTGCCAGCGGGGATATTTCAGTCGACAAATGGAATTTTGTGGCGGTAAGCTACGACAATGGCACCGTAACCGTCCGAATCAATACCTCTACATACACAGATTCGTCGACATGGAGCGGCGGTGGCAATTTGGACGGGGCGGCCGGCAGCCCTTTCACCGTCGGGACTTCTCAGCACATTAACAATTACTTTAACGGCAAAATCGATGAGGTATATATATTTCACGACGTACTTAGCGCTGAAGAAGTGGACCAGTTAGTCAACGTCACGCGTTCAAGTTGCACCGGCAGCTGTTATACGGAGGCTGTGGCCGAGTATCGAATGGATGAGGTTTCTTGGAGCGGCAGCGGAAGCCAGCCTGATGTCGCAGATTCCTCAGGTTACGCTTACCACGGTACCAGTTATTATGGTGTCAACACGACGGATTCCGGAAAGATCTGCCGTGGCGGTGTATTCACCGACAGTGGGGATAACATCAACAACGATCGTATCCGCATTCCTTACCAGGTGGCCGACGGCCTTCAGGACTATACCGTTTCGGTATGGATCAAAACCACCCAAAGCGGGCAACAGGCAATCCTATCAGGCGCCAACAGTTCTCAGAATAATGAACTACTCCTGTTTTTTCCCAACGGATCTACCCTGAGGACCTATCTAAAAGGGGCAAACAACTCCTACAGTGCAGCTCTTGACAACGGAACATGGCATCATGTTGCGTGGATGCGAGAAGGCAGTCGGGAACAGGTTTACTTCGATGGCACTTTATTAGGAACAAATTCCGTAGTGGGAACCGCCATCACGATTGGTTCAAACGGCCTGTGGCTAGGATCGGAACAAGACACTGTCGGCGGCGGATGGGATTCTAATCAGGAGTATGTTGGCACAATGGATGAGGTTTATCTGTACAAGCGCGCCTTATCGGAAAGCGAGAAATCTGATCCGCCTCCATCGGAAAACTTCTGAAATACCGAGGTAATCGGCACTATCGACAACAAATTGTCGGTATGACGCTACCAGACGTCTAGTCAACCGCCGACAGTGCCGACCAAATCATAGATGGGAAGCAAAAGGGCGGCGATGATGATGAGAAACATCGATCCGGCCACCACCAACACAAAGGGTTCAATCGACTTTCCGATGGTTGCCACCAGGATAGAAAGTTTGTTGCGATACTCCACCGCGATAGAATCCAGTTGTTCCGTCAACGTTCCGCTCATCTCTCCGATATTTATCATGCGAACAACATAGGGCGGGAATATACCCGTTCCTTTGAATGAACCGGCAATTCCTTCTCCTTTTTTAAGGCGGGCATAAATGTCATCCAATTTTTCACGAAATACTTCATTTTTCATGGATTCTTTTAATATTTTGGTTGCCTGCAAAATTTCAATGCCCGCATTTAAAAGCAGCGAAAAGTATTCTGAAATAAAGGCTAAAACAGATGCATTCACAATGGAACCGGCAACCGGGATTTTTAACATGAGTTGATCGCCGGTCTTTCTGAACCGCTGACTTTTTTTGCGGCTCAAGGCAGTGATTACCCCAAAACCGGTAAGACCGGCTATAATGTATAAAATATTATTTTGAATAAAGGTTGAAATATGAAGCACCCATACCGTTATTTGTGGCAGTGCGACATCCATTTCCGTAAAAAGCGCAAGGATTTTGGGAACCACATAATAAAACCAAAAAAGAAACCCGGCGCCCATCGCAATGAAGACAAATGTTGGATAAAGCAGCGCCTGCTTCGTATCACTGATAATTCCCTGGATCCGCTTCAAATGCTCAGAAGCATCTTTCAACAGCTTATCGAGGTTACCAGTCTCCTCACCGATCCGGATCAGATGATGCACACTCAATGGGAAAATATTGTGGTAATCTTTCGTTGCGGTGGAAAATGTCATGCCCCCCTGAATACGCAGGACAATGTCATTAACGTTACTTGAAATCTCAGGTTGTTCTGAAGTTGCGGCTACTTCTTCCAACGCGGATGTTAAGGGTATGCCGGATCGCAGCATGAGGGCGAGGTTACTCAGCAGTTCCGCCATTACAGGTCTGGCAAGTTTTTTACGGATTCGCAGTGAAAGAATTCTGAACAAAAAGGTCAGTAAAGCGCATAATCTTCTCACATAGATAGTTATACTACCGTCTCTTTCCATATGGTATGTGTCTGATACAACATTATCATAAGGGATCTTCAGAACGCTCGTTTATTCTTCTCCGGATGGCGCTATTAGTTTTTAACTGA
>CAMYLH010000287.1 GCA_947259065.1 uncultured Desulfobacterales bacterium | reverse complement strand
TGTCGGCCATAACTGTTGGATTAACGCTGTTGCCGATTTCTTTTAGCTCAAATAAATGGATCTTGCTCATCGGTTTATTTGTGCTGGGTTTGTCGGCCGGCCTTTATCTGCCGTCCGGTTTGGCTACACTTACCTCCATCATCAATCCTCGCCAATGGGGCAAGGCGATTGCCGTTCACGAGATGGCACCGAATTTAGGATTCGTGGCAGCACCCCTGTTGGCTGAAATGTTCATGCTCTGGTTTTCCTGGCGCATCATATTGTTGGTTCTCGGGGTGGCATCTCTCTTGATGGGACTGGCGAACGCACGCTTTGGCCAAGGGGGAGAATTAAGGGGTGAACCGCCCAATTTCTCAGCCATCCGAACGCTGGTGAAAAAAAGATCCTTTTTGATCATGCTGATACTTTTTTGTGCAGGCATCGGCAGCTTTTTGGGCATTTATACCATGCTTCCGCTCTATTTGGTAACCGAACAGGGCATGGATCGGGAAATGGCCAATACCCTGGTCGCTATTTCAAGAATTCCGGGCTTGGGGGTTGTTTTCATTGCGGGTTGGGCTACCGATCGGTTCGGTCCAAAGCGCACCCTGATTTGGATCTTCATGCTCACAGGAATATTGACCATGGGCCTTGGTTTTGCAAAAGGTTTTTGGATTTCCATTTTTGTTTTTATTCAACCCATGATAGCGGTTTGCTTTCCCCCGGCGGCATTGGTCGCCCTGTCTTTGATCGGCCCGCACGAAACCCGGAATATAGCTGTTTCCACTACCATTCCATTCGCATTTCTTATCGGCGGCGGGATGCTTCCAATTTTAATCGGGATTCTGGGAGATGCCGGGGCATTCGGGGCGGGAATCGTTATGGCGGGCGGACTTATTCTGCTGGCTTCGATTCTGCCCCCCTATTTAGTTTTCATCCATAAATAGTCTTTATGCCCAATCTCGGCGTCAATCGGCGCGGTTGTTTGTGCGACGTAGCCAGCTGCGTCTCCGCACAAAGGAAGGTTTTTTAGCAAACAGTTTTACTTTGTGCCTTTGGGTCTTTGTGGCAATTTTTTCCGGTTTATCCGGGTTAGGGATAGGCACTAATTAACTTCTCCGCGGGCCTAGACAAGTTTGCGGATCAGATCATTAGGTTTTGTTTTTATGCCCAAATCCGGATAAACACGGCTACCCGGCTGTGCAATTTGAATCGGATTTTCCTCTTCATCTCGCATGCTCCCGATACTGGTGTTTCGAACCGTTTGCCGTGGGCTTAATATTTCCACCCGGTCGCCTGTCCGGCATTTGTTGCGAACCTCCATTAGGGTGCGCCCGTCATTTTGCACAGCCAGAACTTTGCCGATGAACAAATGAGTATCCATATTCTTTCTAAATTCGTAATCGGGAACGATTTGCTGGGGATCATCAAAGTAAAAACCTGTACAATAACCCCGATGGTTGATTTTAGACAGTTCGATCAGCCATTCGGGTCTTACGCTGAAATCCGCCGGGTTCTGAATATAACGATCGATAGCATCCCGGTAGACCATGACGACTGAGGCCAGATAATTAATTCCTTTCATACGGCCTTCAATCTTAAGTGCAGACACACCAGAATTGATCATGGCAGGCATATGCTCGATCATGCAAAGGTCCTTGGAGTTGAAAATATAGGTTCCACGATCGTCTTCGGCGATGGGCATATATTGGCCGTCACGGGTTTCTTCCACCAATGTGTATTGCCAGCGGCAAGGATGCGTGCACATGCCACGGTTGCTGTGGCGTTTGGTCATGAAGCTGGACAACAGGCAACGGCCCGAGTAAGCTATGCACATGGCACCATGGACAAAAGCCTCGATCTCAATGTGAGACGTCTCGGCGATGGTTTTTATTTCGGCCAAGGTCAGTTCCCGAGCCATGTTGACCCGCCGGATGCCCAGCCGTTGCCAGAATTCGACGGTCTTATAATTGGTCGTGTTGGCCTGGGTGCTGAGATGCAGGGGAATATTCGGAATAAGCTCGCGAGCAGTTATAATGACACCCGGATCCGCTGCGATCACACCATCTGGTCCCACAGCGCCCAATTTTTCAAGATATTTGGTAATCAATGGCTGATCATCATTGCGTGCATAAACATTTACGGTCACATAGACCTTTGCCCCGCGATCATGGGCGTAAGCGACCGCATGCTCGATTTCATCCAGGCGGAAGTTGCCGGAAAAGTTTCTTAAACTGAAATCCTTCCCTCCGAGATAGACCGCATCGGCGCCATAATGAAGGGCGATTTCCAGTTTTTCGAAATTGCCGGCCGGTGCCAGCAGTTCTATTTTTTTTGGTTTTGGTGTCATCATCACGGAAACATTCTTAGTAGAGATTGTAAAGCGAGAAGCAGTTTTATGGTGCTATTACCTTTTGAAATTTCCAATAAAGGTGCATATACCGTTTGAACTGAATCTGGTAGAATTCACGGGCGTTGGCCTTCGGTCGTACGTTTTGAATGATCGGGTTTCTCTCAAGCAGGTATCGAAAAGAGTCCATCATACCGAGGGTGTGATAGGCATAGGCTGCTGCTCCGAGTACGGATCCTTCCGTCTCACCGGTAACGCTAAGTTCTCTGCTCACAGATCTTCCTTGATATCAAAATAGCGGACCGCATTGTTGTAGCAAATATCTTTGATCATGCTGCCGATCAGTTCCAGATCGTCCGGCAGTTCTCCATTGTCCACGTCCTTGCCAATCAGGTTGCACAGCACTCTGCGGAAATATTCGTGGCGCGGGTAGGAGAGAAAACTTCTGGAGTCTGTCAGCATGCCGACAAACCGGCTGAGCAGTCCCATGTTTGCTAAGGACTTGATCTGGTGCTCCATGCCGTCCTTCTGGTCGTTATACCACCAGGCGGACCCGAATTGAATCTTACCGGGGATGCTGCCGTCCTGAAAATTGCCGATCATGGCGGCAATCAACTCGTTATCGCGGGGATTGACAACATACAGGATGGTTCTGGTCAGTTTGCCTTGGTTTTCAAGCCGGTCCAGGAAATGGGCCAGCGGCCCTGCCATCTCAAAATCTCCGATGGTGTCGTAGCCGGTGTCCGGACCGAGTTGCTGCAGGGCAAGGGTGTTGACATTTCTCAGGGCACCCAAATGAAACTGCTGTGTCCAGCTTTTTTCAGCATCCATGACCGCCAGCGCTATCAACATGGCTGATTTAAACTGTCGGATTTCTGATTTTTCAAGTGATATTCCCGACCGAATTTTATCGAATATGCGTTGAATTTGAGCTTCAGTGTAATCTTCTGCATAAGGTTGTTCGATGCCATGATCGGAAAGACGACAGCTGGTTTTATGGAAGACATCATGGCGTTGGCGCAGTGCCTCCATAAAGGTTTCGTAATTGATGATTTCCGTTCCGGCGGCCGCTTCCAGTTGATCGACCCAGCCATTGAAGTTTTCGGGGGATTCCACGGCCATGGCTTTGTCCGGCCGGAAGGCTGGAAGCACACGGACCGGGAAACTTTGATTTTCTTTGAGCTGCTGATGATATTCCAGGCTGTCCGCGGGGTCGTCGGTGGTGCAGACAATCCGAACATTCATCTTCTGTAATATCCCCTGGGTACTGAAGGCATCGGTCTGAAGTATTTCGGTACAAATATCATAAATATCTTTGGCCGTGTTCTCATTCAACAGCGTGCCTTCTATCCCAAAATAGCGTTTAAGCTCCAGGTGGGTCCACTGGTACAGCGGATTGCATAGCGTTTTAGGTACCGTTGCGGCCCATGCCTGGAATTTTTCAAAATCGGATGCGTTGCCGGTGATAAACTTTTCATTGACACCATTGGCCCGCATGGCGCGCCATTTGTAGTGATCACCGTGCAGCCAGATTTGGGTCAGGTTCTCAAACTTTTTATTCTCGGCAATATCGCGAACCGGCAGGTGACAGTGATAGTCATAAATCGGCATATCTTCGGCGTATTGGTGATACAATGTTGCGGCCGTTCGTGTTTGGAGCATAAAATCTTCGGACAAAAAAGGTTTCATATTTGGTTCCTTTTCATTTAAAAGTGTCAGGCAGATCCCAGCGGTGATTGAAGAACTTGGAATTGTAAAAGTCCGCCTGTCTCTGATATTAAGAGCATATACTCACAATTTTCATAAATAAACAAGCATCTTTCTCAGCTCAAAGGTAGGTTCCGTGACAAGGATGAAGCCCGCAGAGATCGATTCGGAAAGACGATTAACTCCATTCATAAGCCGCCGGCATTGTTCAGCTTTCGATTAATAAGCCGTGATCACCCGGTAACGGCAAAACTTTTTCAATTCTCACCGACGGAGCCGGTGGCTGATGAAGGGAGTCAGGGATGGTGATTTTTTGATTGCGGAGTAGCGGCAAAACGCGGCGAACATATCCA
>CAMYLH010000286.1 GCA_947259065.1 uncultured Desulfobacterales bacterium | reverse complement strand
GAACAACCATCACCAAATCCGGTTGAAGCAAACAAGGTACTTGCCATTGATATATCGGTCAAGTGGTCATCAAGACAGACAGATTCAATGAAACAGAGATAAAAAAATGTCACGAAAATATTTGAGCTATAACGGTAGCTTTTTTAAAGTATTACTTATCCAAAATTCTTTTTAAAAAATCAGCGGCCACCAGCAGAGGTAGCCCCGGCCCCTTCCAGGGCCCATCCTCATACCCCCAGCTCTGCTGGTGGTCGCTGATTTGTAATACCGACGACATATCCATACAAATATCCGTTAACCCACTGGTGTTGATTTGTAAATGCTGAATAGCATAATTCGACCTCTTCTTGACACAAAAGCCAATATCAAAGTAATTATAAATTGGAGGAAGCCGTTGAAAATTATATCCATTCAAAGGACATCCTTCTTCAGGTTTTACCGTCTAAGCAAATTCGGCCATCTGTTGGCAGAGCTAGATTGATTGTTTCAAATAAAATATTCTCAGGCAATATAAGGAGTCAACAAAGATGCTAAAGACTGCAAAACGCCGAATCTTATTCGGGATTATTTTTTTAACAACAATTACAGCATTTATGCCGTCAATAGTCCGCGCGCAGCCGGAAGCCCAACCAAAATCTTTAGAAAAACCGAAAGAGATGCCGGCTTCAACTACCGCAGATATCAGCCTCGACCGGTTAAAGGCCAAAAGAGCTTCGGCTGAAACTGCTGCGGATCTGGACAATACCAGTAGAAAAAACGTGTTGAATTTACTGGATAAAGCGATTCAATTGCGTGAGCTTGCAGACAAGATAAATCGACAACGAGATGAAATTTCACAGACAATAAAAAGTGCGCCGGATAGGCTTAAAAAGATTCAATCCGGAATTGATCAGGACATTGCGGCGCCGGATGCCATAGAAACCGAAGCTTCGGCAATGTCCACCCTACAAATTGAGCAGCGCCTGCAGCAGGAGGAGGCCGAATTGGTCAACGCCCGGAATGTTTTCAACGACTGGAATAATCAGCTCAACAAACAGAAGGATCTCCTGCCGCAGCTTCCGGAAACAGCCGCCAAAGCCAAAAAGCGGTTGCAGGAGTTTCAGGCGGAATGGGAGATCATGACCGCGCACAAAGAAGAATCGTTGTTGACCGAGGCCCAGCGACTGCTGAACCTGGCCGAGCAAAACAAGCTGCAGTCCGAAATTAAATTATACGAGTTGCAGATGACAGCCCAGGATTCCCTGCTGTCCTCAATAACGGCGGAACGCGACCTGGCGAGTCGAGATGTTGCCAACCGCACGGCTTCTATCAAAGCCTGGCAGGATAAGGTCCAGCAACGGCGTCAACAGGAAGCCCTGCGCGCCAGGGCTGCTGCAGAAGAAGCCAAAATAAAGGCAACAGATATGCCGATAGTCCTCAAAGAGGAGTTTGATATCAACATCAAGCTGGGTGAAGCACTTGAGAAGTCGATCCGGGAGGAAGCCGAGATAACCAAAAAAATCGAGCTCGTGCAGACACAGTTAAAAAAACTCGAAGAAGATTACGATTTGTCCCGCAAAAGAGTTGATACCATGGTGCTGACCGACGTCATCGGTTTGGCCCTGCGCGCGATTCGGATCAGTATCGTCTCGAGTCGGCCAAACGCTTACAAAAAACAAGTGAAATTCGAGAAGCCCAAATTGATCTGGACCGCCAGAGGCTTGACCTGGTGAACCTCGACGATGAACTCGATCGAATTGTTGGTTCGCTGGAGTCTCTTTCCGAGAATAAGCTTACCCAATTGAAATCAGACGTGAGAAAGCTGCTGACCGATCGGCGGGCTCTGATAGAAAAATTGCAAAGCGGATATCAACGGCATCTTGGCGATCTGCAAAACCTCGAGTATACCGAACAACAACTGACAGTGGGTGCCGAAGAGTTTGCCGAGTTCCTGGACAGGCACCTGCTGTGGATCAGAAGCTCGAAACCCTTGGGTTTTGACGATTTAAAAAGACTTCCGATCGCGATTGGCTGGATGCTGGCTCCGAAAAACTGGTGGGGATTGATTTCAGACACGCTGGCATCCTTCACGCACTATACGGGTATGTGGATCCTGGGCTTGCTTGTTACGGGATTTTTATTCAGCCGGCGAGGATGGGCCCGCAAAGAGATGATCAGGGTGGCCGGCCAGGTGAGCCGACATCGTAACGATTCCTTTGCCCTGACCCTTTGGACGTTTGCCCTGACGATCTATCTGGCTGCCGGCTGGCCGTTTCTGATGGGCATTTGGGGATTATTGCTGCTCAAATTGCCCCAACTCAAAGTTTTCACGCGAGCCGTTTCCCACGGATTGGTAAATACGGCTGAAATATTGGCTGCGTTGAGATTTTTCTATTATTTATGCAGAGATGACGGTTTGGCCCAAATTCACTTCGAATGGCCCGAGGCGGCACGGCAAACCTTGCAAAAGAACCTGCGGTGGTTGATTCCGCTGGCGGCAGTCGCTGGATTTGTCATTACGTCCATGGCGGCGACCAGAGAAATCAAATACAGTGATACATTGTCCAAATTGGCGTTGATGGTCCAAGGTATGGGCGTATCAATTTGCGTTGCCACGACCCTGCGATTTTCCGGCGGGATTGTCGCTCACCTGCTGAAATACCGAAAAGCCGATCTGCTGACACGGTTGCGATTCGCCTGGTATCCGTTGGCAGTTGGACTGCCATTGTTTGCCGTCGTCCTGGCGGCTTTAGGCTATTACTACTCGGCGCTGGAGGTGCGAAATTTAATTCGCATGACGGCGCTGGTGCTGATGTCTGTGATGATCCTGAATCATTTGGCATTGCGATGGCTGACGCTGGCCCGTCGCAAAATAGCGCTTAAAGAAGCGCGGCAGAAAAGGCAATTGGAACGTCAACAGTTTGGCAAGCCGGAGGCCGAAGAGGGAAGTATCGATACCCAGGCCGGAACTTTGCTTATTCAGGAGCCCGAAGTCGGGTTGACTCAGATTGACGAACAGACCCGGACTTTGCTGCGCACGGTTATCTTTATATTTCTTCTGACCGGGCTGTGGCTGATTTGGGAGCCGGTGTTCCCGGCTTTTGGAATCCTGCAGGACATACATCTCTGGAGTTACAACAGCGTGGTTGACGGGGCGCCAAAGGCCATACCGATTACATTGGCCGATGTGGTGTTATCCATCCTGATTACGGTTATTACCTTAATTTCGGCCAAAAACCTGCCGGGTTTGCTGGAAATTACCCTGCTCAATCGTCTACCGATGGATCCCGGCGCACGCTATGCCTTTATCAGGATCTCCCGCTATACCATCACGGCCATCGGAATTATTCTGGCGGTGAATACCATCGGACTGCAATGGGCAAAACTGCAATGGCTCATCGCCGCACTGGGCGTAGGTCTCGGCTTCGGGCTGCAGGAAATTGTCGCCAATTTTATCTGTGGCCTGATCGTGCTGTTCGAAAGGCCTTTCAGGGTTGGTGATACCGTAACCGTTGGTGAAACAAGCGGCACGGTTTCACGCATTCGTATCCGCGCCACAACCATCACCGACTGGGATCGCCGTGAATTGATTGTGCCCAACAAGGAATTTATCACCGGCAAGCTGATTAACTGGTCTCTTTCCGATCCGATACTTCGGATTAAAATTCCGGTGGGCATCGCCTATGGATCCGATACAGATTTGGCTGAAAAGCTGCTGTTGACTGCTGCCCGGGAAAATCCATTGGTTCTAAAAGAACCCGAGCCTTCGGCAATTTTTATGGGTTTTGGAGACAACAGTCTCAATTTTGAGGTACGTGCCTTTATTAACAACATCAATAACTGGTATGCCATGGTGGGCAGGTTAAACCGGCGAATCAACCAGGAGTTCAAAAAGGCCGGCATTACCATTTCATTTCCTCAGAGGGATGTGCATCTGGACGCCAGCAATCCGTTGGAGGTTCGCGTTGTCTCCGCCACAAATTGAGCCGGTCGCGCCGAAACGGACGGCTTCAACACCCTTCTGAGACACAATTCGAGGTCTATGACGCGCCTTGTATGCCTGGTGCCGGTTAGATATGGCCCGAAACGAATCGCAAAGGAAAACAACATGGCAACCCATACTGTTCCTTTCAGAGACGCTTTGAAGTTTTGGATCAAGCTGGGCTTTATCAGCTTCGGCGGACCAGCCGGCCAAATCGCCATCATGCACCAGGAAGTGGTGGAACGGCGGCGTTGGATCGGAGAAAACCAATTCCTGCGGGCGCTCAACTTCTGCATGCTGCTGCCGGGACCCGAGGCGCAGCAGCTGGCGACTTACATCGGCTGGCGCCTGCACGGTACTTTGGGCGGCATTGCAGCAGGATCACTCTTCGTGATTCCCTCGATTTTCATCATGTTACTGCTGAGCTACCTGGCCGTAGCCCACATCGACATTCCGGCGGTGGCTGCTGCTTTTTACGGCATCCAGCCGGTGGTGGTGGCCGTGGTGATCGAAGCGGTGCTGCGCATCGGTAAAAAGGCGCTCAAACACGGGGTGCTCTATGCCTTTGGCGCCTTGGCATTTATCGCCATCTTTTTCTTCAAAGTGCCTTTTCCATACATCTTGGCTGCAGCCGCGTTAGGCGGATTGCTGATGCAGCGCAGGCTGCCTCAGGTTTTTTGCCAGGGCAGCTTTGATCCGCAAACTCGTGAATGCCGCATCGAAGACGAGCCCGAAATCGGCCAAAAAAACACCGCACCGTCATTCTCCCATGTACTCCGGGTTTTTCTCATCTGCCTTGGGTTGTGGACTTTGGTGGTTGGGGCGGTTTGGGGCTGGCGAGGGTTCAGCGATGTATTAACGCAGATCGCCCTGTTTTTCACCAAGGCGGCCTTTGTCACCTTCGGCGGGGCTTACGCCGTGCTGAGCTACATCACCGAGGTCGCGGTGGGCAGCGGTTGGCTCACCCCGCAACAGATACTCATCGGCCTCGGCCTGGCCGAATCTACCCCCGGTCCATTGATTATGGTGACGCAGTACGTCGGTTTTTTAGGGGCCTGGAACCTGCCAGGGAATCTCACACCGTTAACCGCCGGCGTTCTGGGTGCCTTGATCACCACCTACGTGACGTTCCTGCCCTGTTTTTTCTTCATCTTTGCCGGCGCACCCTTTATCGAGGCCATGGCCGGCAACCAGCGGCTCCAGGCTGCGCTCACCGGCGTCACGGCGGCCGTGGTGGGCGTCGTGCTCAACCTGGCGGTCTGGTTTGGACATAAGGTGATTCTGTCAACCGCCGGCGTTGATTTCTTTGCCTTGATATCGGCGGCAGTCTCCTTGGCCTTGCTCCAGAAATTTCACATGCCGATCCACTATCTGGTGCCTATCGGTGCCGCGGCGGGCGTGATCTGGCGATTGGTGATTTAAATTGGTCCGCCCAATATCGTAAAAACCCTTTAAGCGAATCTTCATCCCACAAGTAATCACTGGTCTCATTAAAGTCGGTCGCATCCAGGAGCTGGTTTATCTCTCCATCAAATTCAAAGTCCTGGAAATCGTCCTCTTCAAAAAATGATTCGCGATCCGCGTTCATCGAAAATATAGAAAAATATAACCTGTCCCAGGCATGCACGGTTTACTCTCCTTGCCAATCGTATTTGAGCCGGTGCTGGATCTTTTTGTGGTTTCTTTTGGCTTTTGATTTCATTCCTTCTTCTGATCGCATTTTGTCTTTTCTGCGGATGGGAGACCGCCTAGGTTGATCAACGTCCCTTTTAGCGTATCGTCGGCTGCCGCCGTCAAAACTCTGATCGTCCTCCACCATTTCAACTTCGTCGATATTGTACCGGCCCATATCCACCTCCAAGCTTTTGACCCGCTATTCCTCGACAACTTCAAAGGATTCGACAGTAATAATTTTAAGTTCATCGGATTCTCTTAATTGGCCGACAACTTTTACCTTTTGGGCGATGTAATTGAGTACGAGGTCATCTCCCACAGCATTGTGCTCAACTTCGTATATCTTGTCGTCTGCAACGATCTGATAGCTGTAATTAA
>CAMYLH010000285.1 GCA_947259065.1 uncultured Desulfobacterales bacterium | reverse complement strand
CACCACCGGAATCTTGTTAAACAGCACGAACAGGACCGCGGTAAAGATGAATGCAATGCCAAATTGCACAGCACTTCTGCGCAGGTTTAGCTCTTTTCTGCCTAAAATAAACGATTCAGTATGATTTGAGGCAATTTCTTGACAAAACAGAACAATTTCTCATAGGATAGCGCCAAGTCGAATTGCCCGTTATAAAATTTCAAACACCTTGTGCCTTGCGCCCATTTGCCCGTAACCCGTAACCCGTAACCCGTAACTCGCAACCCGAAACCCGTAACCCGTAACCCGCAACCCGCAACCCGTAACAAGGAGTGATTCATGAAAGATGTAGTCATTGTTTCAGCATGCAGGACAGCTATTGGAACCTTTGGCGGCAGCCTGCGCGACAGTCACGCAGCCACCATTGCGGCTGTGGCCATGAAAGAAGCCGTAAAAAGGGCCGGCATCGATCCATCGTGTATCGATGATATCCGCTATGGTTGCTGCATGGAGCCGGTTGACACCCTTAATGTCGCCCGCATCGCGGCCCTGCTGGCCGGCATTCCGGATACCGTCACTGCCGTCACCATCAACCGGGTCTGTGTATCGGCCATGGAAGCGGTCATCTCCGGTATGGCCATGATTCAAGCCGGTATGGCGAATGTTATTCTGGCAGGCGGCGTCGAACACATGTCCGGGGTACCCTATTCCGTGGCGGCCGCCAGATGGGGCTGTCGACTCCAGGATCATGAATTTGTCGATAATATTATTCGGGGACTCCATTGCGGGTCCCACGTCATACCGCACCCGGAAGACGGTCCGGTGGATGCCGAAAAACCCCCCTTGAGCTATTTCAAGGGCAAACCCTATATCATGGGTCACACCGCAGAGTTCATCGCCCAGCACCTGGATATCAGCAGAGAAGAGATGGACCGTGTTGCACTGAGAAGCCATAACAACGCCGAAAGAGCTACCAGCGACGGGTCGTTTGAAGAAGAAATCGTTGCCATGCAGCTCCCCCAACGAAAAGGCGATCCGATTATTTTCGATAAAGACGAACATTTCAGGCCGGGTATGACGTTTGAGAAGCTCAGTAAATTGCCGCCTGCCTTCGTACCCAAGATCGGTAAAGTAACGGCGGGAAACTCGAGCGGCATTAACGATGGGTCCGCTGCCATGATAATTATGTCGTCTGACAAAGCAAAGGAATTGGGCATCGAACCCATTGCAAAATTTAGGGCCGTGGGCAGGGGCGCATGCCATCCGTCCATCATGGGCTTGTCTCCGGTTCCGGCAGTCCATCAATTGCTGGCCAAAGGCGGATTTAGAATAGAGGATTTTGAATTAATTGAAGTCAATGAAGCCTTTGCAGGCCAGTACCTGGGCTGCGAAAAAAAACTCGGTTTGAACCGCGAGATCACCAATGTCAATGGATCGGGGATCGGCCTGGGCCATCCGGTGGGAGCCACCGGAGCCCGCATTATGATCACCCTGCTGCATGCCATGAAAAAAAGAGGCAATACCCTCGGTCTGGCGACGCTTTGCGGCGGGGGTGGCGTTTCGATGGCGTGTGCGATAGAGATGGTCTGAAAAAAATGTCTAAAATGTTCTAAAATGCCTAAATTGAATGTATTCTATCTATTAATATGACAGGATTCCTTAATTTTAGCTCACTTTAGACATTTTTTAATTTTAGCTCATTTGAAATATCAACGTACTCGGCAACAACTACAACAAGTTGTCGAGATCGACCAGCTAAGCGCCTGATAACAAATAACTTATAACTCTCAAAATAATCCTTTTATTTGGCTCAGGATGGCTATGCCGAGACAGAAGGAGGTGAAGAATGAGAAGAACAATGTGCAGCGGTCTTTGTATTTTCCTGGTGGTGTTGTTTCCCCTTTGCTTGTTGGCTGCCGACGATGTGGCCGAGGCCGACAAACTCTTCGAGCAGGGAGGACTTGCAAATTACAAGCAGGCCATTGAATTGTATCAAAAAGCAATCGCTGAAAATCCCGGCAGTTATGAAGCCAATTGGAAGTGCGCAAGGGCGTACAGAGAATATGGTAACGCAGCAAAATCGCAAAAAGTCGAGGGCTGGAAGGATATATGTGCCCGATCAGGCAAGGAAGGTATGCAATACGCGCAAAGGGCAACCGAACTCGAGCCGGCAAAACCAGAAGGATACTATTACTACGGCCTAAATGTAGGCATCTACTCTGATGGGGTAAGTATTTTTACTGCCCTGTCCGAAGGTCTCAAAGACAAGACTCAAAGCAGTTTTGAAAAGACCTATGAAATTGACAAAATGTACAACAAGGCCGGTACCATGCTATCTCTCGGCCGTTTCTGGGCGGTATTGCCCTGGCCCATGCGGGATCGTAAAAAAGTACCAGGCCACCGAATACTTTGCCGATAAAATTGATGCTCACGTCTACCTCGGGGAGTTGCTGATCCAAATGGGTGGAGATAAAAACAAGGCCGAAGCGAAAGGCTATTTGGAAAAAGCGGCCCGATCGGATGACCCCTATTTTAAAGACAGAGCCAATGAACTGTTGGCTAAATTAAAGTAGATTGTTATTTGTGGCTTGGAATTTTCTCCTTTCTTGCATTTAACTGGATTTAGATATCCTATTATATATTTGCGAGACATGAAAAAAAGGAGGCGTGGTGATGTCGGATCCATATTCGCAAAAGCCCTGGTTAAAGTACTATGATGAACACGTTCCCCACAGGCTGGATTATCCGCCAAAAACCTATGCCGAGGTATACCGCGAAGCCGCAGCGTACATCCCTGCCACAGTGGCGGTCTACTATATGGGCAGGGGACTGACCTACCATGAATTGGATAATTTTTCCAACCGCTTCGCGAACTTCCTCCAAAAAAGCGGGCTGAAGCCCGGTGATACGGTGGGAGTCCATTTGCCCAATATTCCAGCTTATTATATCGCCGTCATCGCTATCCAGAAAGCAGGTTGTGTACTGACCGGTGTCAGTCCTCTGCTGCAACCCAAAGAGCTGGAATATCAGCTTAATGATTCCAACGCCAGGTTTTTGGTAACTCTGGATGCTTTATTCGAAAAGGTGGAAGCCGTCGTTGCAAGAACTATGGTAAAAACCGTTGCCGTTGCGGCAATTGCCGATTTTCTTTCCCCTCTGAAGCGATTTTTAGGCAAACTGCTGAAAAAAATTCCCTCAGCGGATGTCCATCCGATCACAGGTGTTGAAGTCGGCCGTTTTTTAGATTTTCTGCAGGATGTGCCGGCAGATAACGTCGAGGAAAAACTTGATTCCGCTGCCCCCTGCCTGATGCAGTATACCGGCGGCACTACCGGACCGCCGAAAGGCGCGGTCCTGACCCACAGAAATATTGTGTCCCACATGACCCAGGTCAACACATGGCTGGATCTGAAAAGCGACGAAGCACCAACCGTCTTGTCCGCCTTTCCCCTCTTCCATCAGGCCGGCCTTTTCTTAGCCATGGATATCATGGCAGTCGGGGGTACCCTGGTGGCAGTCCCCAATCCCAGGGATCTGAACTTTCTGATATCGGCGATAGCAAAGTACCGGCCTGCCGCCATTGTCAATGTCCCCACCATTTTTCTGGAGCTTTTGAAAAAGGCGAAATTTCAATCCTTGAAATTTTCAGGCGTGAAATGGTTTCTCAGCGGTGCGGCTCCCTTTCCGGCCGAATACATCAAACAATTCGAGGCCGTGGTGGGAGAAGGCAAATTGATTGAAGTTCTGGGAATGACGGAAACAAGCCCCGTCAATACGAGCCTGCCTCTTTACGGCAAGAAGAAACCGGGTTCGGTCGGCATCCCTTTGCCGGACACGGAGGTGAAGCTGGTGGATCCGGAATCCGGTGAAATCGTCCCCCGGGGCGAACCCGGTGAGTTGGTCGTCCGAGGCCCCCAGGTGTTTACCGTAGGTTACCACAACAAGCCCGAAGAAACGTCCAATACGCTCAAAGACGGCTGGATCTTCACCGGTGACATCTGCACCATGGATGAAGACGGCTATTTCTATGTCGTCGACCGCTTGAAAGACATGGTGATTGTATCGGGGTTTAAGGTTTTCACCCGAACCGTAGACGATGTGTTGATGGAACATCCTGATATTGATATGGCCGCCACCATCGGGCTTCCCGATCCCGGGCGGCCCGGTTCTGAGATCGTCGCCAGCGCCATTGTACTTAAGCCCGAAGTAGAGAAAGACGAGGATACCAAAAAATCAATCATCGCCTATATGCACGAAAAGGTCTCTCCTTATAAGGTGCCCAAACAGATCGAATTCATGGAAGAACTTCCCCTGAGTGCAGTCGGCAAGGTGTTAAAGCGCGAGTTGAGAGAGCAGATGAAATGAACACAGTTGATCTGTTTGACCCTGATCATCGCAGCAAAGCACCACTGACCTTTGTTATCTGCCTGGCCGTTTTGATTGCTGCCATGCTCCTGGCCTCGCTGACGCAAAGAAGTTTCTGGAGAGTCTCGGTCACCAATGTGACCTATACCAATTTCAACGGCATTTTGATCCGGGCCAAACTTCTCAAGCCGCTGAACGCTTCCAGCACCCATCCGGCACCGGGCATCATGTACATTCACGGCTACCAGAACAATCGCGAAACCGGTGACGCTTACTGCATCGAACTGGCAAGACGGGGGATCGTCGTCCTCGAAATCGATGCTATCGGCCGCGGCAATTCCGGAAACCCGGGGGAGCCGGATGATCCGGACTTCGATCCTTCTTTCGGCGCTAAGAGATCCTTGAGATACCTGTTATCGCTTCCCTATGTGGATGCCGCCCGGATCGGGCTGATGGGTCACAGCCTCGGCGCGGAACTGGTTTACAATTTGGCCTTGAAGGATCCCGCCGTCAAGGCCCTTGTTATCTCCGGTTTCGCCTATAAGAACGACGCCTCGACGGATATGCCGCAAAACATGCTCATGATTTTCGGCAAGTACGATGAGTTCCGCAAACGTATGACGGCGACCCGGGATTTCGAGCAAGAATGGATGCTGACCCCTCGAACTCGCAACGCCTTTCCGGTAAAAAATCCGAAGCTTGGCGAAACCTATGGCGATTTTAAAAACGGCAGCGCCAGGCGGGTTTATATGCCAAACATCACCCACCTGCGCCAGTCCCACAGCAGCGCTGCCGTAACTCAATCCCTGGAGTGGATGAAGGGCGCCCTGAAACCTGCCAAAGAATATTGGATCCCCTCAAATCAGCAGATCTGGCAGATTAAAGAGTGGTCCACGCTGGTTGCCATGCTGGCCTGCTTTGCCTCCCTGGGCCCGCTGGGGTTGTTGCTGCTGAGAACGTCATTTTTCAGTTCACTGCAATCTCCGGTGTCCGGCAATTATGCCTGCAGCGGCAGGTCATACATCAGGCCGGTTGTCATAAACGGCCTGCTCATGTGGCTCTACTTACCCATCATTTTTGTCCTTTTCGGGGTGCACAGATACCTGGTCCGCATCGACAAAGTATTCCCGTTGATGATGACCAACGGCATTGTCTGGTGGTTTCTGTGGATTAATATCATCGGTTTTGTCTTTTTCAGGAGTTGGTTCAAGAAGCAAAATCATGCGCGTGACCTGACCCTGTATGACCTCGGGCTTTCCTATCGCGAAGACCGGTTCGCCCTTGACGGTCTAAAAATTGCCAAAACCGTAATGCTGGCGGCCATTTTGTTTCTCTTCGCCTATTTAATCGAGCATACATTGGAAAGCATTTTTCTGGTTGACTTTCGCTTTATCTTTCCCTTTGCCAGCGATCTGACGCTCCACAGAGCGAAACTATGGCTCACCTACTTCCCATTTCTCCTGATGGGTTTTGTCCTGATGGGAATATTTTTGCATGGGCAATTGCGGCGACCTCAAAAAGCAACCTGGTTGAGGACGTTTGTGACCTGGTCGACATTCAATATGCTGATCTTGATCATACCGCTGATCTTATTCCTCCTGCTCCAGTACGTGCCTCTGTTTACCATCGGAGCCATAACTTTTGTCGGTCCCGCAGGGATGTTCATTGCCTATATCCATAACCTCTTTCACATCATAGGTATACTGATTATGATAACCCCGATGTCTACCTGGTTCTATCAGCTGACCGGTAAAATCTACCTGGGAGCATTACTCAACGCCGCGCTGGTCACCTGGATGTTCGTCTCTTCTCATGCGATTGCACCGACACCGGTGTAGTGGTCAGATGACAGATAACTGATAACAGGGAACAGATATCAAAAGACCGAGGATAAAAGGCAGCGGACAGAAAGCATAGGACAAAGCTGGAAGAAGAGAAGGTAGGAAGGTGGGAAGATAAAAACCGATTCAACTCAATCAACTCATTCATCCAGTCAACTAGATAAACTCGAGTAGTTTGAGAACAAAAGCAAAGGAGGCCACGATTGGAAATAATCCGAAAAATATCGAATCCCGCTGCTATTTTTTTAACCTTCCAGATGCTGATGTTATCAGGTTTTTATCAATCGGTATCGGCAGCAATGATAAGCACAGAATCTATCATAAATGTAGATCAAGGCCAAAACCCACGTGACTATTTAAAAAACCTTTTAGCGCGTGAAGAAATTCAGGCGGTATTGATATCGCGTGGTATTGATCCGCAGAAGGCACGGGACCTTATTGATACTCTATCTGACGATGAGATCGGCAAATTCAGTCATGAGATAGATCAGCTTCCTGCTGGTGCCGGAGGCAGTTTTGGGGTTATTATCGGATTTATAGTAGCCATAACGCTGATATTAATCGACATTTTTTATAATAAGGCGACGGAAAAATAATT
>CAMYLH010000284.1 GCA_947259065.1 uncultured Desulfobacterales bacterium | reverse complement strand
GGAGTAGGCTCAACCCAACCTACAAAATGCAAAGTGCCCCTAGATTGAACCAACGCCAACTTTGGAAATGAAGTTTCATAAGAGAGGTTTCAGCAGTTAATGCTTGTAATTTGTTATTTCCGGTTATTTGGGTTAGGGGTTATCCCATATTTGCAGGACGGCTGGCGGCAAAGAATTTAAAAGCAGCGACGGTCAACCTACAACGGAACTTAATATGACACTCAAACACCTGGAAGAATACAGAGATTCAGCAATAGCTGAAAAGCTAATCGAAAGAATTACAAACACCATCAAACACGATGTGCGTTTGATGGAAGTCTGCGGGACGCATACGGTTTCCATTTTTCGCAGCGGCATCCGATCGATCTTACCTCCAATGATTTCATTGCTTTCGGGCCCGGGTTGCCCGGTATGCGTCACCGATCAAAAAGAAATCGATGCCTTTATCGAGTTGGCCCGCAAGGATGGTGTTATTGTCACCACTTTCGGTGATCTGATGCGGGTGCCCGGCACGAAATCCTCGTTATTGAAGGAACGTGCTGACGGCACGAAATCCTCGTTATTGAAGGAACGTGCTGACGGCAGGGATATCCGCATCGTGTATTCAACTTTTGATGCTCTTGAGGTCGCGAAAAAAAACCCGGCGAAGAAAGTGGTGTTTCTGGGTGTTGGATTTGAGACCACGGCACCCACTATCGCCGCCGCTATTTTTTCAGCTGCAGAAATGAATGTGGATAACTTTTCCGTGATATGCGCTCATAAGCTGGTGCCTCCGGCCCTGGAGGCCTTAATGGCCATGGAGAACGTGCAAATTGACGGCTTTTTACTGCCCGGTCACGTCTCCGTGATTATCGGTGTTAAGGCCTATCAGCCATTTTTCAAACGACATCAAATTCCCTGTGTCATCGCCGGGTTTGAGCCGGCTGATATTCTGCAGGCTATCGGCTTGCTGGTTGAGCAAATTGAAAGCGGGAGACCGGCCCTGCAGAATGCGTATTCACGGGCGGTGACACTCGAAGGGAATACCAAGGCCCAAAAATTACTGGAAGATGTGTTTGAGCCCGCCGATGTCTGCTGGCGTGCCATTGGCGTGATTCCGCAAAGCGGCTTGAAGATTCGTAAAAAATATGAACGCTACGATGCGGAAACCAGATTTGATATTCAGGTTGCCGATTCAATGGATCCCAAAGGTTGTGCCTGCGGTCAGATTCTAATCGGTACAAAAACGCCGCCGCAGTGTCCCCTTTTCAAAACGGTCTGCACGCCCATCGATCCGGTGGGTCCCTGCATGGTATCGACAGAGGGTACCTGTGCGGCTTACTATAAGTATCATATTTAAATTATGAAACCTGACAAAATACTTCTCGACCACGGCAGCGGGGGAAAGATTTCCCATGATCTGACGACGGGCATGCTGCTGCCTGTTTTTGACAATCCGATTTTGGCGCAGCTAAATGACGGCGCTATTTTTGAACTCGAAGGCATAAGGCTCGCATTTTCAACAGACTCTTATACGGTGGATCCCATTTTTTTCCCTGGCGGCAATATTGGTGATTTGGCTATCAATGGAACTGTCAATGACGTTGCGATGTGCGGCGGTGATCCGAAGTATTTGAGCGTCGGTCTGATCATCGAAGAAGGCTTTTCGATGACGGATCTTGAAAAGATACTTCGCGAAATGGGCAGGGCCGCCGAAGCCGCCGGTGTAGCGGTCGTTACCGGAGATACCAAGGTCGTGCCCAAAGGCGCGGTGGATAAGATTTTCATCAATACATCCGGGATCGGTTTGATACCGCCAAATGTCGATATAGCCAGTCACCATGCCAAGCCCGGTGATCAAATTATCCTGAGCGGCACCATTGCGGACCACGGCATAACCATATTAACCCGGCGGGAGGGGCTTTCATTTGAAAGTGGCATCACCAGCGATACGGCCCCATTAAACCACATGGTCAAACAAATGCTGGCTGCCGGCCAGGGAATCCGCGTCTTGCGGGACCCCACCCGGGGTGGGGTGGGTACGGCCTTAAATGAAATTGCCGACAAATCAAAAATGGGCATAAAAATATACGAAGAGAAAATCCCGTTAAAAAAAGAGGTTGCCGCAGCCTGTGAGCTGTTGGGTTTCGATCCGCTGTACCTGGCCAATGAAGGGAAATTGCTCGCCTTTGTCTCAGCGAAAGATACCGCTGCTGTGCTGGCCGCAATACAGACGAACCCTTACGGAAAAGATGCCGTCGTGATTGGAGAGGTGGTCGAAGATCATATCGGCAAAGTCATTTTAGAGACCCGTATTGGCGGGCTGCGGATTGTGGATATGCTGGCAGGCGAACAGTTGCCGAGGATATGCTAGGGAGCATGGGGCAGATGCACAGGGCATAGGGCCGGGGGCAGAGGGCAAAGAGCATGGGGCATAGGGCATGGGGCAGAGGGCATACAGCATCCGGTAGAGTGCGTAGAGTAAAAGACATGCTATCTTGGTTGCCAATTAGACATTGCTAAACTTAGTTGTAAGTTATTTGGAGATAAAAATGGCAAAATTCAGATTTCAGGATTTGAAAATATGGCAGTTGGCATTTGAGAATGCAAATATTCTGATCATTCTTGAAAGGCGTAAATTGATAAGGAAAAGCCAATTGGAAAAGAATCTGGAGGATCTCGATAAACTTTGCCGTCAAATTACAAATTTCATTAAGTCTTTGAAATTAAATTGAAATTTAGTAAATTAGACACACTATGCGCTTTGCGCTCTGCGCCATGCGATTTGCCGTGTAAACGTTATGAGTAGGGCTATTCAAATCTTCTTTATCACCATTGCTTTTTGCTTCCTTGCTTCTGGATGTGAAGGAAAGCGGGAACACCTGATCCAGGGTCGCACGATGGGGACAACCTATCACATTAAGATTGTCACCGGTAATTTTCAAGGCATTTCAGGGTTGAAAGAAAAAATTGAAAAGCGGCTGGATGAAATCAACGCCGCCATGTCCACCTATCAAAAAGACAGCGAGATCCGCCGGTTTAATGCGTTTAATCAGGCCGGCAGGGAATTTAAAATTTCCGAAGATTTTTATCGCGTGATGAAAACGGCACAAGCCATTTACCGACTTTCCGACGGTGCCTGGGATGGTACGGTCAATCCGCTGGTGGATCTTTGGGGATTCGGAAGGGAGGGTCCCAAAAATAAAATTCCGATGGGACATGAAATTTCTGCGCTACTATCGAATATCGGTTTCGAGAATATTGAAGTTTTGAAACCCGGATTTCTACTAAAAAAGCGCGCCGCTGTGACCCTGGATCTCTCTTCAATCGCCAAGGGCTACGGCGTTGATCAAGTTGCCGATACCATTCAAAAAGAAGGTTTTCACAACTATCTGGTCGAAATTGGCGGGGAAGTGTTTGCATCCGGGTACCGTAAAGATGGCAAGCTGTGGCGTATCGGTATTAATCGGCCCCAAACAGACGCGGCCTTGGACGAAGTGTATACAGTCGTCGATTTACATAACAGGGCCTTCGCCACCAGCGGCGATTACCGCCTTTTTTTTGTGGTCGATGGAATCCGTTATGCCCACATCATCGATCCTCGAACCGGATATCCGATTTCCAACGGCGTGGTGAGCGTCACCATTATTGCCGACACCTGCACCTTTGCAGACGGGCTGGCAACCGCGGTAATGGTCATGGGTCCCGAGAAAGGACTTGATTTGATCAATCGCCTCGATGCAGTTGAGGGCCTGATTATCGTTGAACAGACCGATGGCAGCCTGGCTGATTTCTATTCCAAAGGATTCAAGGTTCTAAAATAGTACCTAAACTGATCGGTTCCAGGTTCAGGGTTCAACGTTCAAAGGTTACAACGATCTGAAACTATTTTTGTGCCCTTGTGTCTTAGTGGCTGAACTTTTACCTATATTATTTTTGTTTGTTTGAAAGACTCCAAGCTTACATCTCCCTAAAAATTCAGCAAATTCCCTTCATTGACATTCCAGATTTCCCACCTTACTTTTATTGATATTTAAACCCAGGTTAAATCCAACATTATTAATCTAAACCGGACGAGATGAACAGGTCTGATCTTATCATAGAAATACTACCATGAAACTTTATTTCGAAAGCCTGGGTTGCGCCAGAAATCAGGTCGACAGTGAAATTATGATCGGACGGCTGAAAAGGGCCGGGTGGAAGCTTACGGATGACCCTGCCGAGGCCGAAGCCATCGTCGTAAATACCTGCAGTTTCATCGAAGATGCCGCACAGGAGTCCATCGACGTCATTTTAGAACTGGCGCAATACAAGAAGGAAGGGACCTGCAACCGTCTGGTGGTGGCCGGCTGTCTGCCGGAGCGTTACCGCGAAGAGATTTTACAGTCATTGCCGGAAGTGGATGTCTTTTTAGGTACCGGGGCCTTTGATCAAATCGTCAAAGCCGCCACGGAGCCGCAGTTTTCCCATCAATGTCTGCTGCCGGATCCGGATTTGATATCGGGCCGGGATACAGATTCCCCCCGGAATTTAATTTTGCCCCATTTAGCCTACCTCAAGGTTGCCGAAGGCTGCAGCAAGACCTGTACCTATTGTATTATTCCCAAGCTACGCGGACGACAAAAAAGTCGTCCACCGGAAGATATCATCTCTGAAACCAGGAGGCTTTTGGCAGCCGGTGTCAAGGAACTGGTGCTGGTGGCGCAGGATACGACTGCCTACGGCAAGGATTTAACACCGGCGGCTAATTTGAGCCGCCTCGTGGACGAGCTTGCCGTTATCGGTGCTGATGATCAATGGGGCATCGCAAAACCCTGGTTTAGAGTGCTTTACGGGCATCCGGAAAGCATCGAAGACTCTTTTATTGATACCGTTGCCCACCATCCGAATCTGTGTCCCTATTTTGATATTCCCATTCAACATGTGAGCCCCGGCATTTTAAAACGCATGGGTCGCCGCTACAACCGGGATGAACTTTACCGCCT
>CAMYLH010000283.1 GCA_947259065.1 uncultured Desulfobacterales bacterium | reverse complement strand
ATTTGCTTGAATAGCCTCCTAGTATTTCTCCACTTTCTTTATCGACATAGACAGTTCTGCCGGCACCGACTGCATCAGGGACAATTAGTGTTACTACCCAGCACAACCTATGAATCCCAGGTTCTAAAATCTTATATGTATTAAATTCGTTCGCCGTTATAACCTTTTCTTCGATTTTTATTTTATAGTTTATCGTCTTTTCTATATTTAGGTATTCTTTGGCAATGGTTACAGCTTCTTCATTGCTGATGGCTTTCGCCGGTTCGTTTGCCGGCTTAGTTTCATTCTCAACCCCATAACTGGCGGTCCAGGATGGACTGGGAATAAATAAAATCAAAACACAAAAAAACATGCGGATGAACCAACTCAATGCTATCGTGTGTTCGATTTTTTTCATCTCATCCCTCTTCGTGTCCCAATAAAAAAAGCCAAGCCGCCATATTATGGCAACCTGGCTTTGGTTTTTTTGGGAAGGTCTGCATTAATCCCATCCTGGCCTCGGTGGGTTTGTGTGGCCCTGAAAGCTAAAAAAGCTTAGACTAAATGTACAAAATCGATATGCAGTTTAATAAAAAATATGGTATTGTTTTATAGTTATCCATATAGTTTCCACTTATGCAATTAATTTTAGTAAGTCAAGGATTATTTGATAACAAACTGAAATAATATACTAAATTTCATTTATTGACTGATTTTATATAAGCATGAATATAACTTTATTTACTGAATATTAATTATTTTATTATATAAATATTTCATCTCATCGATGCTATCGGCCAACCCCTGATCCACCTCAAATGAGCTTAATTCAATAAGTGAAAAAAGAATGGCTTGGTTTGTTTGAAATGATTCTTGAATTTAGCCAAAAAGATTTAGCGGGAATTGAGGATAAGGCCAGTATGCGAATAGCAACGGGTGATTTTTGGTGAGATGGGTTTGAATGACGTCGGAGAAGGAAACAGAATTTTATCGCATTGCTTTGAGTAAAGAATCCTGCTTTGATTTGCCCTTGGAAAGGGCTTTTAACGGCTAATCCTCCTTTTTCTCCATTTCTATCAAAAGTTTATTGAGCGTAGCGTTTAGAGCCAACAGTGAAACTCTGATGTCATTTAACTGCTGAACAATGGTATCTTTTTCCCCGCCGCTGTGCCGCAACCTCACAGCGCCGCCGCCGATCTTGCGGGAAATATCATCCAATCGAATGCCGAGGGTGACGATAAAATACAGCAGGAGAAGAAACGCGAAGTTTTCCTCCTGCCAGTAAAGAAACCGCCAGCCAAAGATGATAATGATAAAAAAAATGATACTGGTAAGTAAATAGGGACGATCGATGATCCACTTTTTCATTTAGCTTTATCACGCTCCTCGTCTCTGAGTACCCGGCGCAGGATTTTACCGACATTTGAAACAGGCAGGGTGTCTCTGAACTCAACTATTTTGGGACGTTTGTACCCGGCCATGTTTTCCTTGCAAAACGCAAGAATTTCTTCTTCGGTGGCCGTCTCGCCGGGTTTGAGCTGGATGTAGGCTTTGACCGTTTCCCCGCTTTTTGCATCGGGCACCCCCACTACGGCGGCTAACGCTACCTTGGCGTGTGTAAAGAGAATATCTTCCACATCGCGCGGGTAAACATTGAACCCCCCCACCAGGATCATGTCCTTTTTACGATCGGTAATCAGGATATAGCCCTCTTCATCGACATGACCGATATCACCGGTCAAAAAATAACGCTTTCCGTTTATCTCACGAAATACCTTTTCGTTTTCGTCCGGCTTTTGCCAGTAGCCTTGCATAACCTGGGGACCGCAGATGGCGATTTCGCCGTCTTCTCCCAGGGGCAGTTCAGTGATTCCGCTTTCGATGTCTACAATTTTGATATCGGTGCCCGGTAAGGGAAAGCCGATGGTGCCGATCTTTCTCTGCTCCAGGTTGGTCGGATTGATCGCAGCAATGGGGGCGGTTTCACTCAGGCCATAGCCTTCAAAAATGACGGAGCCGGTTTTTTCTTCAAACTGCCGGCATACTTCCGGCGGCAGCGGTGCACCACCGGAAAAACACCCCATCAGCGAATTCAATTCGTACTGGTCGAGTTGGGGGTGGTTGGTAAATGCAACAAAAATCGTGGGTACGGCCGGCATGACCGTTGGTTTGTGCTTTTGGACGATTTTCAGCACCTCGGTAAATGGTGGATTCCCTGCCCGGGGGTCCGGGACGCATATAATCTTGCCGCCGTGGGAGCAGGCCGACAGTAATGCGCAGGTCATGCCGAAGCTATGGTACCACGGCAGAACACCAAGGTAGGTGTGAAATCCGCCTTTGCGAGTTTTCTCCGGCTTTGCGCCCGGTTCATGCACCAGGCGAATCCACTCATTTGACGCTGCCAGATCGTAGGTAAAATTGGTATGCGTCAGCGCTGCTCCCTTGGGTACACCGGTGGTTCCACCGGTATAAATAATCAGGGCCAAATCTTCAACCGGATTGATCTCGACCGCAGGCGGCCGGGGCTGGGCCGACGCCACCACCTCATCAAAGAAAAGGTGACCGGATTCATAATGTTGCGCTTTGGGAATCTTCCCCAGCAGCCCGCCGATAATTGCTTTTACTTTTGGAAGGTAAGATTTGACACTGCAAATGACTACCGATTCCACCCCGGAATCTTTAACGGCCGCAACCGTGGTCGGATAAAACTGGGGGTGATCCATACAAAAAACCACCTTGGCCCCGGCGTCATTCAGCTGGTAATTCAGTTCGTTGGCTGTGTACAGCGGATTACAGGTCACACACACGGCACCGGCCTTGAGGATACCGAAAAATATGGCCGGATAATGGGGCAGATTGGGCAGAAAGATGGCAACCCGATCCCCCTTCTGAATACCGCGGGAAACTAAAAAGTTGGCTATCCTGTCGGCGGTATCCTTTACCTGGGCATAGGTTCGCGTGGCGTCATTGAAAATGGTGTAAACCAGACTGGGGTAAGCCTGTGCAGATTCGTCAAGAATAGAAAACAGCGGCTTTTCATAATCTGACACATTATGGGAAACGCCTTCGGGCCAGTTGGGAGTGGGCCAGGTCTCTGCAGCCATGTCTACCTCCTTGAGCTGATGGTTATTAACTCAATTTCAGAATTCATCGAATAGCGATAGTATGATGAAGATTTGATTGCCGGGGCAGTATATTGAAAACCATCGTGGGTGTCAAACAAGAAAGCAGGCGAAATTCTAGATCGAGTCTATAAACTCGGCTTGAATCACACCATACAGTTTTTTGCCGATAGCCAGACCAAGATCAATGAACCGGGGGCCGTATTTTTTTCCGGTTTGCGTCCGGAATGTGGTTTTAATTTTTTCGAGCCCTTCCATGCCCTGGGGATAGCGGGCCATGAATTTGGATAGGGGCGGATTGTAGAATGATATCATGTCCCATAAGGTGTCGGTAAAATTATCCGGCCCCCAACGAAATTTATCGGCATCGTAAAGGCAGTCTGATACCAGCGCGCCTTTGGCAGAGGTGATAAGGATATCCTCTTTAAAGGCCTCGTGGTTGTGAATCGCCCGGCAAATGTCTTCGATCTCAGCGGGCGCAAGCGGATAATCTTTCAGTATTTCGCGGGCATGCGCCGCTCCCAGTTTGGCATGTTCCTTTTTTTTACGCTTGATATCGTGTAAAAGCCCGGCGCATTGGACGACCTGTATTCTATGCGCCAACATGGATTTGCCATACCCGGCCACCTGCCCCTCAATGTACAGCAAAGCGCCGGCGTCAATGGTTACCTTGACGGCATGTTGCAGACCGTGTCCAAAATTATCTTCCAGGTGATCGGCAACAAATCCATGCAGTTTTTTTAATGCCGGATCATTTTTCAGAAAACGCTTGGAAAATTCACACGCCCGGGATTGCTCCTGATAGAAATCCGGCGGCGGAAAGGTTGAAACAATTTGACGGGCACGCTCACGCAGGCAAGCATAAATCGGTTCCATTATATCAGAATTCGGGGAATTTCGTTTAGGATCTATTGCTTGTCAACCTCCAATCAATGCAAATGGTTCACCACAAACTTTCCAGGTGCCATTTTCCTTAACCAGGGTTAGGGTCTCTTCGACCTGATAGGTTTCACCGAGACTAAATATTTTCGCCACTAGAGCAAAAACCGGGTTAACGGCACGTCTGCGATTACAATTAATTCGAACCTCAGCAACGTTATCATCTACCATCTGGGTTTCGGTTTCAATGTGGAACAGGGCCATTTTCATCCAGCTGACATCAAACCCCTCGGATTTGGCCTGATCGGCCACGCGGTAAAGATAATCGTCCACAACATCAGCCCCGCTTTCTTCAGCGATGTCACTGCAAAGGCGCTTTCCCATGGCTTTGTTCAACTTAAAATAGGCTTTGGAAAATTCCACCGCCGCCTTGCCGGGGGACTCGTGATGATCCG